>CALCWU010000038.1 GCA_937905855.1 uncultured Mollicutes bacterium | reverse complement strand
ATGGATGACCCTGAAAAAAAAAGAACAAAATGTCGCTATGTCAGAAATAAATCCAAAGCTATTATTGAATGGCGCAACTCCAAAACTAATTGATGAATGGCAACTAGCTCCAAAACTTTGGGATGCTATACGTTTTGAGGTTGATCATCGTGATGAATTTGGTCAATTTATTCTTACAGGCTCTGCTGTTCCAACAAATACTAAGGAAATTACTCATTCTGGAACAGGACGTTTTACGTGGCTCTCAATGAGAACAATGAGTTTATTCGAATCAGGAGATTCAACTGGTGAAGTTAGTTTAGATGATTTATTTAATAAAAAGGAAGACATTGAAGGAATTTCAAACCTAAGCATCGAACGTCTTGCTTTTCTTATATGTCGAGGAGGATGGCCTAAAGCTATAGATTTACGTGATGAAATTGCCTTAGATCAAACTTTTGATTATTATGATGTTGTTGTTCATTCTGATATTAATCGAGCTGATAATGTTCAAAAAAATCCTGAAAGAGTAAAGAGACTTATGCGTTCTTATGCAAGAAATCAAGGATGTCAAGTGTCAAATAATAAATTCGCTCAAGATGTTTCTGCAAATGATGAAACCAAAATCAGTGAAGAAACTGTCGCATCTTATATTAATGCCCTTCGTAAAATCTTTGTAGTAGAGGATATGCCAGCTTGGAATCCTAATTTAAGATCAAAAACGGCTATTCGCTCATCTGATACTCGTTATTATATTGATCCATCTATTGCTACTGCAGCACTTGGAATTGGACCCAATGATTTGATAAATGATTTAAAAACATTTGGATTTATGTTTGAAACATTAGCAGTAAGAGATCTGAGAGTTTATGCCGAAGCACTTGGTGGTATGGTTTATCATTATCGTGATAAAGATGGTCAGGAATGTGATGCTGTTATTCATTTAAGAAATGGTAAATATGGTCTTATTGAAATAAAGCTTGGTGGTGATATATTTATTGAAGAGGGCATAAAAAGCTTAAAATCAATGGAATCAAAAATTGATGTTGACAAGATGAATGCACCAAGCTTTTTAATGGTTCTAACCGGAGTAGGTGATTATGCATATCGTCGTAAGGATGGTATTTATATAGTCCCTATTGGTTGTTTAAAAAATTAGGATCTTATTTTCATGTAAATTATGGGATAAGGATTACCTTCTTCATCTAAATTGCTTCTTTTATATTCTTGAAATCCTAAATGCTTATAAAAGCCTAATGCCTTTTTATTTTGTTCATTAACGGTTATTTCATTTATATTGTAATTATTTTTAGCATATTCAATTAGCTTTTTTCCTACACCTAATCCTTGAAATTCATTTTTAACAAATAGCATTTCAACTTTTTTGCTGTTTATGCCTATAAAGGCAATTACCTCCTTGTTTGTTATGGCAATAAGAAGAATAGAAACTGATTTTATTGCAAGTGGAACATATTTTTTAATATTTTCAATTTCTTTTATTGTTAAAAAGGTGTGAGTTTTAATTACGGCAGGCTCCCAAATATTAATTAGTGTTTTTATTAAATTGTTAGTTATTTTCTTTGTTTGATATATTTTCGTAGTTTTATTATACTATAGGTGTAATAAAATATTCAGTTGGTAAAACGCTTTATTTAATCCGCTTTTTGAATTAGTGCTATAATATGTGCGGTGATTTAAGTGAAAACAAAAGATATGACAAGTGGAAATCCTTTTAAGGTACTATTATTATTTGCAATCCCTATGATCTTATCAGTAACATTACAGCAATTATATAACCTAGCTGATAATTTTATAGCTGGACATTTTATTTCTAATTTGAATAGCTT
Organism: uncultured Mollicutes bacterium; assembly: GCA_937905855.1. Lineage (GTDB taxonomy): Bacteria > Bacillota_I > Bacilli_A > Acholeplasmatales > Anaeroplasmataceae > CAKQDS01. The sequence continues at coordinate 2,131 of CALCWU010000038.1, read as the reverse complement.
TGAGGCTGTTGGTATTGTTTATCCGGTTACAGTTGTATTTTTGGATATTGCTGTTGGCTTTGGAGTTGGTGTTGGCGTTGTTTGTGCTAGATTTTTTGGTGCAAAGGACTTTGTTAATGTTAAGAAGACAGCAACAACTGGCTTAATATCAATGCTAGTACTTGCTATAGTTACAACTATTGTTGGTCTTGCTATTATGTATCCATTATTAAATTCAATGATTGATACTTCAAATGGTAATGGTTGCTTTAACGAAGCATTTTCTTATATGATGATATATGTTGGTGGTGTTATATTTCTTTTCTTATATAACTATGCAATGTATTTGTTTCAATCATTTGGTAATTCGAAAACCCCACTATATTTCTTGATTTTTTCAACAATATTAAATGTAATTCTTGATTTATTATTTGTTTGTCTATGTCATATGGATAGCGCAGGTTTAGCTCTTGGTACAGTAATAAGTGAGGCTATAGCTGCTATTTTATCAATCGTTGTTTTATTTAAAAGTATTAATAAGCTTGAGCCTAATAAGGAAAAGCTATTCGATAGAGAATTATTAAAATCAATTATTTCTTTGGCAACTCCATCAATTTTACAAGGCTGTTTTATTTCTGTTGGTGGTGTATTAATTACAAAGATTTTAACTGATTTTGGAGGTAACTCTGTTGCTGGAGGATATAGTGCTGCTTATAAGATTTGTTATATGGCAATTAATATCTTCACAGTTGCCTGCAATGCGTTGTCTAATTTTGTAAGCCAAAATATAGGTGCTTCAAGATATGAACGTATAATGCAAGGCTACAAGGCTACAGTAATTTTATGTGGAATTATTTGCGTAGTAGCAATGCTTATTATTTTACCATTTAGACAATTTTGGGTTGAATTATTCTTATCAAAGGATGCTAAGGGTGACATTGATGTAATTATTAATTCAGGTAAACTATTTATGCTATGTGTTGTACCATTCTTTGTATTAATGGTTGTTAAAATTCCTTTGGATGGTATTTTAAAGGGATCAGCTGATATGCTAGGATTTTCTTTAGGCACGTCTGTTGATTTAGTTGTAAGAGTTATTAGTGCTTTAGTGTTAGGTAAAATTTTTGGTTATGAGGGAGTATTCTTTGCATGGCCTATAGGCTGGGCAATTGGAATGTTTATTTCTATAGGAATGTTCTTTTCTGGACGTTGGAAGAGAAAATGTGATTATCCAAAAAAATTAATTAAGGAGAATTAGTTATGTATGATTTACACCATTTAAGAGGAAATACCTATTATATAGATGGTCCAACTAATTGTGGCGTATATGTTTTAAATGATTCTTTAGATGTTTTATTATTTGATTGTGGTACTGATAGTGATGGTATAAAAATTTATGAAACATTAGTTAAAAATAATATGAATGTTAAATATTTAGTCTTTTCCCATTGTCATGCTGATCATGCTGGAGGTTTTGAATATATTTATGATAAAACTCATTGCAAAATGATAGCATCTAAGGTTGAAAGAGGATTCTTTAGAGATCCAAAGCTTGATATTGGCTTTTTATATGGTGGCTATCCTCTTGATGAATATGATGGCAAGCTAATGCATATTGATATGAATGATGAGATTTATGCCCTTGATGAAATACCAGCTGGTGTTGAATGGTTTCATTTACCAGGTCATCACTTTGGTATGATAGGTATTAAAACAAGTGATGATGTTTATTTTGTTGCCGATACCCTCGGTTCAATTGATTTAGTGGAAAGAGCTCATATTTTATTAATTTATGACGTTAAGGGCTATTTATCATCACTTGATTTTGTTGAATCATTAGATGGTAAAATTGTTGTTCCAAGCCATAGTGAAGCTACAACAAAAATTAAGCCAGTAGTGGAATTTAATAGACAAAACATTTATCATATAATGGATATTTTACTTGATTATCTTAAAGAAGAACATAATTGTGTAGAATGTACATCTTATATATTTGATTACTATAAATTGAAAATAACATATAATAAATATATGCTAATACTTTCAACAGTAAGAAGCTATCTTTCTTATTTAAGTAATAGTAAGATAATAAAAAATTATTTTAAAGATAATAGATTAGTATTTATAAATGAGAGCAATGAATAATTGCTCT
>CALCWU010000037.1 GCA_937905855.1 uncultured Mollicutes bacterium | reverse complement strand
CATTTAAAGAAACAGCAGTTCCTAAGGAAAATGTTCAAGAATTACTAAGAGCGGGAATGGCATCACCTTGTGCTTGTAATGAGCAGGCTTGGGAATATTTTGTCATCGAGAATAAAGAGACAATTTTAAAGCTAAGGAAGGCCTCAAGATATTCAAATTATGATGCACCACTAGTTATTTGCTTATGTGCAAATAAAAATAGAACATTAGATTCTAAAATAGGTGATTTTTGGATTCAAGATTTGGCTGCAAGTGCCGAAAATATTCTACTATGTGCAACCTCTTTAGGTCTTGGTGGTGTATGGATTGGTATTCATCCAGTTGAGGCATTTAAGAAAAGAGTTGTTGAAGCTTTAAATCTACAAGATGAATACATTCCATTTTGCTTATTATTTATTGGCTATCCTGATGGTGATGTTAAGCCACGTGATAAATTTAGGGAAGAATATATTCATTATATAAAATAAAAAAACTCAGTTTTAAGCTGAGTTTTCTTTATCTTATAATGAAGCCTTTAAAATCTCTAGAATATCTTTTTCATTTAAAGGAGCATAGGCATTTTCAAGGCCTTCGTTAATAGCTATGTGATGTGCCATTTCTTGAAGACGTGAATCATCAATTCCAACCTCTCTTAAGGTCATTGGAATATTTATTGATTTAAAGAAATCGGATGTAGCCTTAATTGCTTTGTTTGCGATTTCATATTTATCTAGATTTTTATCTATTCCAAAAATGTTAACTCCATATGATACAAAGCGTTCTAGGGTATTATCATTTAAAATATGTTTCATCCAATGAGGAGTTATAATAGCTAAACCCTCACCATGAGTTATATTGTAATAGCCACTAAGAGCGTGCTCAATGCCATGACAAGGCCAGCCACTACCGCTATTTCCAATTGATAAAATTCCATTACAGGCAAGTGAACAGTCAACCATTAATTCAGCTCGAGCCTTATAATTTGTTGGATCCTCTAAGGCAATAACAACATTCTTCATAAGGCTTTTAATTGTTGCTTCACACATACCGTCAGTTAAGATAGATGTATCTTTTGCAAAATATTGTTCGATTACATGATTGATAGCATCAGCAGTTCCAGCTGCAGTTTGTCTTTTAGAAACACTGTAGGTGTATTTTGGATCTAAAATAGAAACACGAGGGAATAATAATTCATCCATATAGCCTATTTTATCGTTTGTTTCAGTTCTCGAAATTACACCGCCACTATCATATTCAGAGCCAGTGGCTGCAAGTGTTAAAATATCAACAAGTGGCAAGGCTGTCTTAGCTTTTACCTTATAGGTGATTAAATCCCAAGGATCACCATCATATAATGCACCTGCACAAATGGCCTTTGAGCAATCTAAGACGCTTCCGCCACCTACTGCTAAAACAACATCAATTTTATGCTCTTTACAAATGGCAACACCATCTAAGACACTTGGATCGTATTTAGGATTTGGCTCAATTCCTGAAAGCTCATAAACCTCAAAGTCACTAAGTAATTCTAAAACCTTATCATAAAGACCAATTTTTTTAATGCTTCCACCACCATAGGTAAGAAGAACTCTTTTGCCATATGGCTTTAATGATTCTACAAGATGGCTAATAGCATTCTCACCAAATATTAGCTTGGTTGGGGTATAATAAATAAAATTTTGCATATTTATTTAAACTCCTTTATTTTAAATTATTCCCACAGCTAAAGGCTTTTCCGACAACATCACCAAGAACAATATATGTATTATTAACTGGGTCAAAGGTAATTGGCTCTAGCTTTTTAGGATCAATAACACCATTAGTTAAAATGCTCTCATCAGCATTAACATTAACGATTTCACCTCTTAAAAGTCCTGTTGATTCATCAAAGTCAATAAATTTACATTCTAAGCTCATAGGTAATTCGTTAATAATTGGAGCATTTACAAACTCTGATTTTGTTGTTGTAAAATGAGCGTGCTCCATTTTATGTGGCTCCTTATTAGCGGAAATTAATCCAACATAATCACAAGCCTCTACCATTTTCTTAGTTCCTACAGAAACTGTAAATGCTTTGTTTTTAAAAATATTATCAGTTGTTTTATGACTTGCAAGGCAAATAGCTATTTGATTGGTATCAGCTATTCCTCCCCAGGCAGCATTCATTGCGTTAGCATTGCCTGCTTCATCGTATGTACCAATAATTAATACTGGCATTGGATATAGATATGTTTTTGCACCAAAATTTTTTCTCATTTTTCTCATCCTTTCGTATAATTTTATTATAGCACTTATTGACAAGGTGTCAATAAGAAAAGATAATATTTGATTTTATTTTGTTTGGAGATTTGGTATAATATATATGAATAGAGGAGGCTTTAAATTTGAAAAAAAGAAGTGAAAGAAAGTCAACTAAAACCTGGAAGAGAGTTATTGCTTTTTTTATATCTTTATTTTTGTTAGCCATACAAATTATTCTTTTATATTATAGCTTTAAATCAATTTATCATATTCAATGGCTATATATTCTTATTCAAGTTATTGGTGTGTTAATTGTTTTTGTTATTTATCAGGATGCTAATATGTCTAATTCCTATAAGCTTACCTGGACAATTTTAATTTTAGCTGTTCCTATTTATGGAACTACCCTTTATATTTTAGTTAAAAATTCTCAGCATTTACCTAAAAGAAGAATTAAAAAAATAACTCAAAATGTTTATTCAAGTATTCAGGATAATAATGTAAATGAGGTGAATGGGGATATTAATGCCACTAAATATATATCATTTTTAAAAAAAGATACTAATTATAATGCTTATAATAATTCAAAAATTGAATTTTTTAATGATGGTAAGCCTCTTTTTGATGATATGCTTGAGGCTTTAAAAAGTGCTAAGGAGTATATTTTTCTTGAATATTTTATTGTGGTTGATGGTATTTTATTTAATCAGCTATATGAAATTTTAAAGCAAAAATGTGCTGAAGGAGTTAAGGTTAGATTTTTATATGATGATGTTGGTAGTGTTGGTGGTTTAAAAATAAAAAAGCGACGTGAGCTTGAAAAATTAAATAATTTAGAAATTGCTTCCTTTGCGCCTCTAGGAACTAATATGAATCCTATGATTAATTATCGTGATCACAGAAAAATTTGTGTAATTGATGGTAATGTTGGGTATATTGGTGGGGCAAATATAGCTGATGAATATGCTAATTATATTAAAAGGTTTGGCTATTGGCGTGATAACGGAATAAAAATATATGGTGAGGCCGTTAATAATTTAATTGCTATGTTTATTGAGACATGGTATATGTCAACAAGAGAGGTTTTAGCGTATAACGATTATATTAAGCAGCATGATATATATCATTTGAACAATTGCATTCAGCCATTTGGTGATGGTCCAATGAGCTTTAATAATATTAGTTATGATTTATTTGCTTCAATGTTTTCAAAGGCTAATAGCTATATTTATATTTCAACACCATATTTTATAATTGATGATAATATGATTAGAGTTTTGGTGATGGCTATAAAGATGGGCGTGGACGTAAGAATATTAATTCCAGGAATTCCTGATAAAAAGACAACGTACGCTTTAACGATGGCTCATTTAGGTGAAATACTAGAGGCTGGTGGTAAGGTTTATAAATATACTCCGGGCTTTAATCACGCCAAGAATATTATAATTGATGATAAATACGCTTTTTGTGGAACGATAAATATTGATTATCGTAGCTTGTTTTTACATTATGAATGTGGTGCCTTAATTATTGATGATCCTGAGCTTTTAAAAATCAAAGATGATTTTTTAAGAGCATGTGAGGAATCAGAATTATTAACCTACACTAAGTGGCGTAAGAGAAATATTCTTCAAAGAATAATTGCCTTCATCTTTAGAGTATTTTCACCATTATTCTAAATGTTGTTTTTATTTTGCTGTTATGTTAAAATAGGTGTGTTTAAAAAGGAGATAAGAATTTATGTTTTTGATTGGAATTATTGATGTTTTAAAGGCTATATTATTTGGTATTGTTGAAGGTGTTAGTGAATGGCTACCAATTTCTTCAACAGGTCATATGATTTTACTTGAACATTGGCTTAAGGTTCAGGAAGAATTTGGAGCGTCATTTTGGGATTTATTTTTAGTTGCAATTCAGCTTGGAGCGATAATCGCAGTAATTATTTGTTTTTTTTCAAAGCTATGGCCTTTTTCTAAGACAAAAACCAAAGAAGAAAAAAAGGATACTTGGATTTTATGGCGTAATGTCTTAATTGCTTGTATACCTGCAGCAATTGTTGGCCTTTTATTTGATAATTGGCTTAATGAGCATTTTTATAATTTTATAACTGTGGCTATTATGCTAATTTTTTATGGTGTTTTGTTTATTGTTATTGAAATTTGGAATAAAAAAAGAGAATTTAAAATTACTAGCTGTAAGGGTATTTCTTGGCGTATTGCTTTAATAATAGGATTTATTCAGCTTCTTGCCTTAATACCAGGTACATCAAGAAGTGGCGTTACTATTTTAGGAGCAATGCTTATTGGTATTGATAGATCAGCATCAGCTGAGTTTTCATTCTTTTTATCAATTCCAGTAATGGTTGGTGCTTCATTATTAAAGCTCGTTAAATATTTAATTAAGGTTGGTGTTCCTTCATCTGGAGAAATTGCCTTCCTAGCTATTGGTGCAATTGTTGCCTTCCTTGTTAGTATGCTTGTTATTAAATTCTTAATGAAATATATTAAAAAGCATGATTTTAAGGTTTTTGGCGGATATCGTATCATTTTAGGTATTGTTTTAATTATTTATTATGTTATTAGAGGTTAATTATGCAAACAGAAATTGAAAAGCTATTAGATGATAATAATAAAGATAATGTTGTTTTTTATAACAATAATCAAAAATTAGAATTTGAACAGATTGCTCTTATTCCTATGGATGGAGTTAGCTATGTTATCCTACATCCCTTATTTGGTGATTATGGAGATGATGATGTTATTGTTTATTCAGTAAAATATAATGATAGAGAATATGAATTATTAGAAATTACTAATGAAGAAACATTATCAAAAATTGAAGAAATCTATTTAGATATGGGTGGTAGAGATGATTAAGGATGAATTTTTTATTCTTTATAATGGTGTAAAAATTCCTAAAATTGGCTTTGGAACCTGGCAAACAAAGGATGGAATAGAGGCCTATAATTCAGTAATGTGGGCTTTAAAATATGGTTATCGTCATATAGATACAGCATATGTTTATAAGAATGAGCAAAGTGTTGGTAAAGCCATAGCGGACTCTAAAATAAATAGAGAAGAAATATTTATTACAACTAAGCTTCCAGCAAGTGTAAAGAGTTATGATGATGCAAAAAAGCATTTTAACGAATCTTTAGCAAATCTTGGCTTAGATTATGTTGATTTATATTTAATTCATGCTCCTTGGCCTTGGGATAATGTTGGTGGAGATTATACAAGCGGCAATATCGAGGCTTGGCGTGCTCTAATTGAGCTATATAATGAGAAAAAAATAAGAGCTATTGGTGTTTCTAATTTCCATGTTAAGGATATTGAGGCTTTAATTAAAGCTACATCATTTAAACCAATGGTAAATCAAATTCGTTATTTTGTTGGAAACACCCAAGAAGAAATAACTAAATATTGCCAAGCAAATGATATTTTAGTTGAAGCCTATTCACCTTTTGCGACTGGCGAGCTTTTAGAAAACAAAGAAGTTTTAAAAATGGCTTCTAAATATAATAAATCAATTCCACAAATATGCTTAAGATATTGTATTCAAAAAAATACCTTACCACTTCCTAAATCAGTACATGAGGATAGAATTAAAGCAAATCTAGATATTGATTTTGTCATTAATGATAAGGATATGAAATATCTTGATAGTTTATATCATATTGTTTCTACTAGACCATTTAGAGATTAATATTTGTTACTCCTTTAGCCTAAATTATAACAAAGCTAAAGGAGTTTTTTTATGAAAATGACAAAAAAATTGCATTGGAAAAATAAAAATTTTTGCCTTCAAAAATGGCAAATATACAGTTTGAAACTAGAGGTTAGCGCTTACATAGTACTCTAAAAGTACCAAATCTCCAGTTTTCATTTTTTTATGAAAATTGACATTTTTCCATAAATATGTATAATAATAATTGTAAATTAAAAATTATTTTTTAATTTATAACTAAAGGAAAGGTGAGTATAAAAAATGAAGAAAATTAGTTTTATTATGTTATGTTTCTTAATGCTCTTTTTAGGATTTAATGTTTATGCAAGTTCAAATAATGAAATTGAGTATGAAGAATACACAGGACAAGCAGTGAGTGATGATTACAAAACTGAAGATGATGGTGTTTTCACATATGGTGCGATTACAGTTGATCCAGGTTTAGGTGGAAATAGCGATGATGAATTTGAAATGAATGATTCATTTCAAACAGCAACAGATATTACAAAGTTGATAAGTTATAATGGTAATATTGGAAACTTTACAAAATATTTATCAATTGCTAATCATAGCAATGGAAGTGTTGATAAAGATTTCTTTTATTTTGATAATCAATATCTTTGCAAAACATTTAGTGTATCAATTACAACAGATAGTTTTGTAAAATATAATTTACAGTTATATAGTGTTCAAGGAAATGAATATGTTTTAGTTAAAAGTAGTGATTCGGAAATTGCTTTTACAAATTTTGAATGTGGCTCATTTGTATTAAGACTTGTATTTACCAATAACACACAAGCAAGTTATAAGATTTCTATAAATTCTGAAAAGACAGAATATAAGGCAAATCAAGCAGAGGTATCTGCAACAAGTTTATACGATGGTTTGACAAAAAAATTCAATGTTCAAAGTAGAAATTTGTATTTTAAATTTTATCCAAATAAATCTGGTCAATTTACATTAGATTATGATTTAAATTATATAGACAGTGTTGAAATCTACGAATATGTTACATATAATAATTTTGTAAATGGAATTAGGAAGAAATTATATAATTTGGAAAATGATAAAACTGAAGTCAATTTATTTCAGGCAAATATGTCAGCAAATAGAAAATTAAATCCAAATAGTACTACAGGCTATTATGTACATCTAACAGCAAAAAAACGTGGTGAAACATCTTTTAAAATTAAATATAGTGGTATTAATTTCGTCTATAATACAAATGTGTATGGAAATAATGTGGATGAATATTTATTTCCAATGGATGATTTGTCAATTTTTACATCTATTTATTCTAAAGGTGATATAGAAACAAAAGAACATGCTATAATTAAGTACGATGTGTTAACAAAAGATTTTTTATCCGGAAATTCTGATTATGATAATGTTTATGGTGGAATTAATATCGAGTCTATGGTTGAAAAAGAACAATTTAATGAAGATGATTTGAAAAATGGAAATCAGCATATTACAATTTATAGATATGCTTTAATTGATTATATATATGATGATAATTCAAATGATGTTGAGCAATCAACTGTTTATTATATGAGATTTGCAGTGATTGAAAATAGTGATAGCAACACATCTAATATAGTTGTTTCAATTTTAATGAATTATCGTATTGAATATGTTTATTCTTCTAATTTGATGTATTTTAATAGTTGTGAAGAAAAGTGTTTTATGTTGACTGATTTTTCCGCTTTAGTTGAATCTTATAATGGTAGCTGTATATCAGAAGCCAATATTTATAATCAAAACAAAAGTTCAAAATATGAAATGAAAGATAAAGTATTATCTGGTATAACACAAAATGTTGCGGATAAATTAGTTGAAACTGCTACTTCTTGGAACAAGCCATTGAATATAACTTATAAAGTTATAAAAATGGGAACTAAAATCGCATATGCATTTGAATCCAATAATGCTAATGCTGATGTTCAAACTTTTTTAGATCAAAATGCTAATGGTGCGTTTAAATGTAAGTATATAAGTTCGAATGCGTATCTATTTAACAATAGGATACTTGAATATAAAAATTCACCATATTTTCCAACATATTCAAATGAAACTAACAATAATGACTTTGTAAAATTATATATTAAAGCTTATCAAAATAATAATTTTTTAAACAAAGATTATAGTTATACTTTGTCTTTTAATGTTAAGATTCAATATGAAGAAGTTACAACAATCAATCATATTATTACTAGAAATTGAGGATGATTATTATGGAAGAACAAAAGAAGGCTTTTAAAATATTAATACCAAGTATTATTTTATTTGCTGTTGTAATTATTGTGGCAATTTGGTTTGGCTTGGATATTAATGGTAGAATAAAGGAAGCTAATTATAAACCTAAGGAATTATATGGATTAGAATTTAAAGAATGGCGCTATGATACAAATGGTGGTAGCTATAAAAGTAGATTTTATAATCAAAAGCATTCATTATATCCTATTTATGAATATAAAAATGAAGAATATAAGGTTGAGTTTTTTGATTTTGAAATTGAAAATGATAGTGCATATATTACTAATGTAAAGAAATTTACCTCAGAGCGTGATGTTTATTTACCTTCAACAATTAAGATAGATAATAAGAATTATAAGGTTGTTGGTATTAAAGCTGGTGCCTTTAAAACAATTATGGCAAATCTTTTTCAAAATGGTGGAATCTATTATAGTATAAATATTTATGGCAATGCTAATATTACAAGCCTTGATGATGAATTTATTTCTTACGCTAAGCTAAGCTTATATAATTTTTCTAATTTAGAGACTGTGGGCTATGGTAATTATATTATTGATGATTTTACTATGAATGATAGACTTTTAAGTATACATATCTTTAATATTTTATCATCACTTGAAAAAAATGATGTTTATATTGGTGAAAAATGTAAGCTTATTGATTTAACAGAATATGAGAAAAATATATTTAATGATGAGATATTTATTAATGAATTTGGTAACACTTCTCGCTTAAGAATTACAAGTGTTGCTGTAAATGGCAATAATCCGTATTATAAAATGGTTAATAAGTCACTTTATTCTAAGGATATGAAGAAGTTATATTATGTTGATTTATCTAGTAAGGATATTCATATAAATGATAATGATTTAACTATTATGCCATTTGCTTTATCAGGATTTTCTGATGAAAGAAATGTTTATTTTGAAGGAAGTATTACAAGTATAGAGACTTATGCTATCAATACCTTAAATATTAATTTATATTTTAATGGTGATGTTAATAATGTTTGTGATCATATATTTACAAATAGATTATATAATGTAAATGTTACTTTTAATGGTAGTGTTAATAATATAGATGCTAATGCTTTTGTAAATAATGGTAGCAATATAAATGTAAATAAGTAGTAAAATTCCCTTAGGATGCACTCCTAGGGGCTTTTTTATGAAGAAATATAGTTGACAAGTCAACTAATTAGAGTATAATATTGACTGGTGATTTAATATGGATGAAAGAATGAGATATATAACTAAAATAAGTAGAAATCTTGAGATGTATAAGAGGAAGAAGGAAAATGGCTTTAATTCCTCTAAAGAATTAGTCTTACATGTTATAAGACATAATAAGGGTATAACTCAGGATGGTGTTGGTAAAATTTTATCATTGGATAAGGCCTTAATAACTAGAATTGTTAAAAATTTAATTGATGAAGGATTGGTTTATAAGGAAAAATCGGAAAGTGATAAACGTGCTTATATGCTATTTTCAACACCTTTAGCAGAAAGTGTTAAGGATGAAATAGTTAATATGGAGGATAATTATTATAAAATGATTTTTTCGGATTTAAGTGCTTCTGAGCTTGAAGAATTTTTAAATTTATTGGAAAAGGTTTATAAGAGATCTAAGGATATAAGAAAGGAAAATAAATATGAAGAGGTATGATAGAGTAAGAACCTATTTTTATGAAAATTGGTATATCGTTTTACCACTTTGTATAACAGGCCTATTATATAATGCTTTTATGGCATTTATACCTAAAATTGAGGGTAATACAATTGATTTGTTATTAACTGCTGGTTATAAGAAAATCTTGTATTCATCATTAACATTACTAGGTATTGTTTTGTTTGTCCAGGTTAATAGATTCTTTAAAAGATTTTTAGTTAGAGTTTTCGGAAATAAGATAACCTTGAAAATGCGTCAGGTTAGCTTTGAAAATCTTATGAATAAGGATTTAAGCTTCTTTACTAATAATACTGCTGGTGATATATTAAATAGAAATGTGTCTGATATTTATGATTCAACAGAGGGCATAAGAAAAATGACCACTGAGGTATTTGATACTATAGTTTTACTTCTAGGTTATATTGTTTCTTTATTCATTATGGATTATAAGCTTACATTAATGGTTTGTCCATTTATAATTTTATCTGTACTTGCTGCTCATTTTATGAAAAAACTAGTTTATAAATCTAATAAAGAATATAAGGAATATCTTTCAGTATATAAGGAGAAGACCTTATCATTATTAGATAATGAGCTTTATTATAGAGGCTTTGGTTCATCTAGTGACTATTATAATAAATTTGCTGATGATACAAAAACATTATGTAATAAAAATACCAAGGCCTTATTATTTCAAAGTAGTTTGGAGCCAATTTATAGTATAATTGCTTGGGCAGGTGTATTCTTCATTATTTATTTTGGTGGTAAAAGCGCAATTAATGGAGCTTATCAAATTGGTACATTATCAGCATTCCTATCAACATATTTACTAGTAAGTAAAAAAGCAAGTAAGGTTGGTAAGGTATTTAATGCTTATCAAGGCTTTAAGGTATCGTTTGTAAGATGTAAGGAATATCTTGTAACTGAGGAAAAGAAGGATATAGATTATAGCCTAAATGGTGATTGTTTAGTACTTGATAATGCCAGTCTAAAATATTCGACATTTACTCTTCCAAATGCAAGTTTTGTTGCTAATAAGGGAGAAGTAATTGGCATTTGTGGTAGAGTTCACTGTGGAAAAACATCTTTGTTAAGGGCAATTTCAGGCTTATATGATTATAGTGGAAGCATTACCTATGCTGGAGTTGAACTTAAGGATTTAGTTAAATCATCAAAGCAGCATATTGCCTATTGCTTAGGTGAAGCAAAGCTATTTTCAGATACAATTAAAAATAATATCACTCTAAATAGAGATGGTAATTTAGATAAGGCTATAGAAGAATCTAAGATTAATACGGATTTAGAAGAGCTTGGGGGAATTGATGCAATGCTATCACATTCCAATTCTAATATATCTGGTGGAGAGCAAAGAAGAATGGAGCTAGCAAGAGCAATTTATCCTAATTGCGATATTTTGTTACTTGATGATCCCTTCTCAAGCGTTTCATCTGATATGGCTATAGATATGCTTGATGGTATTATTAATGGAAATGATAAAATTGTTCTTTTTGTAAGTAATAACAAAAATTTACTTAAGAAGGCTACAAGAGTTATCTTTATTGAAGATAAGATATCTATTGATTCTTATGATAATTTATTAAATAATAGTAATTTTAAGAGCTTAATGGAGGACTAAAAAATGAGTGTTGGAAAAACAATAAAGAAATATTTTTTGCATCATCCCTTTAAGATTTTTTTAGTAATTGGTGTCATTGCTTTAGTAACTGTTCTTGCTTTATTACCTGCCCAAATATTAAAATATATTATTGATGAGGTCGTTTTGAAGAAGGAATTAAATATTATATTAAAGGTTGCCAGCTTTTATTTTCTTTCTTATTTTTTAGTAGGAATTATTACCTTCCTTAAGGATTTCTTGATGCTTAAGACTTCACAGGAGATTCTAGGTGATTTAAGATGTGATATGATGAAACATTATCAAAATATTAACTATAATACCATTGTTAATAATGATAGTGGAACATTTGAGGCATATTTTAATAATGATGTAAATTCTATTAATGAGTTATTTACATCTGGTGTTGTTGATATGGCAACAGATTTATTTAAAATGTTTGGTATTTTAATCTCTTTGTTTGTATTTAGCTATAAATTTGGTATTTTAGTTTTATGTGTACTACCTTTCTTAATTTTATTTACATCATTTATTAGAAAAAGAATGCTTAAAGTTCAATTAAAAACTAAGGGTTTGGAAGGTAATGTTAATAAAATTTTGTTAGAAAATGTCGAAAATATTGAAGAAATTAAAAAATGTTGTAGTAAAAGAATTAAGATATCTAATTCT
>CALCWU010000036.1 GCA_937905855.1 uncultured Mollicutes bacterium | reverse complement strand
TTTACTAGCTTCTTGATGATTAAAAGCTTTAATTATTACAAGTCCAGAATAATCTTCTTCAATTTGACCATTAATCTTACCAAGAGATTTTTGTTGATTTCTAAAGAATTTTTGGCTAAATTTAACTATTAGCATCATAAATATCATAGATAAAGGAATAGATACTAAAGGTATTAGGGTCATCATTGGTGATAATGTTAGCATCATAATAAATACACCAACAAATGTTGTAATTGAAGAAATCATTTGGGTAGCACTTTGGTTTAAATTTTGACCAACTGTATCAACATCATTGGTTACTCTACTTAAAACATCACCATATGAGGTATTATCAAAATAACGTAGAGGAATTTTATTAATTTTTATAGATATAGCCTCACGCATTTTATTACATATTTTTTGAGTTACACCTGTCATTAAAAAACCACAGGTATAGCTAGAAATTGCCGAGCCACAATATATAAATATTAAAGAAATTCCAATTTTTCTAATTCGCTCAAAATTTATTTGAGCCTGATAGCATTCCTTAGTAATTTCACCTAAAATTTTAGGTCCCATAATTGAACATACAGAAGCAACAACACTAAGTAAAATTGCGATAATAACAATTGGGAAATAAGGTTTAATATAAGGAATTAAATTTTTAAAGCTTTGTTTCATATTTTTTGCCTTAGGGGCATTATTCATATTTCTACTATGCATTTTCTAATTCCTCCTTTGACAATTGAGAATAAGCTATTTCTTGATAAACACTACATTTTTCAAGTAATTCCTTATGAGTTCCAATACCTACAACCTCGCCCTTATCTAAAACAATAATCTTATCAGCATTAATAATTGTTCCAATTCTTTGGGCAACAATTACACTAGTTGCATGATTTGGAATATTCTTCAAAGCAAGCCTTAAAGCCTGATCTGTCTTTAAATCAAGAGCACTAAATGAGTCATCAAACAAGAAAATTTCTGGATTTTTAATTATTGCTCTAGCAATACATAATCTTTGCTTTTGACCACCAGAGAAATTTGTACCACCTTGAGCAACTATTGAATTTTCCTTTAAATCAAGATTTGAAACAAAATCATAAGCTTGAGCAATAGTCAAAGCATTTGTTATTTCCTCATCAGTTGGATTTTCCTTACCATATTCTAAATTAGATTTAATAGTTCCTCTAAATAAATTAGATTTTTGAGGTACAAGTCCAAGCTTTGCCTCTAAATCCTTTTCTTTATATTCTTTAACATCAATGCCATCAATAAGAACACTTCCACTTGTTGCATCATAAAAACGATTAATTAAATTTAGAATAGTGCTTTTTCCAGAGCCTGTTGAACCAATAATCGCTAATGTTTCTCCATCATTTATTTTAAAACTAATGTTTGACAAAACAGGTTCATTTGAGCCTGGATACATAAAGCTAACATTTTTAAATTCAATTGAGCCCTTTTCTTTTGGGGCTGTTGAATGTTCTGGTTCTTCAATTAAATTCTTTGATTCTAAAACTTCGTTTATTCTTTTAGCTGAAACCATTCCACGAGGAACCATAACAAAAATCATTATAAGCTGCATAAAAGCCATACAAATAATCATTGCATACTGCTGAAAGCCAAAAACATCACCAATATTTAAAACGTTATTGTTTATTGCATAGGCACCAACCCACAAAATACATAATGATGTACCATTCATAATAATCATCATTCCTGGATTTAATAAAGACATCATTCTATTTACAAAAACATTCATCTTTGTAACATCATTATTGACCTTAGCGAATTTTTCTTCTTCATAGCCTTGAGCATTATTAGCTCTTACAACTCTAATTCCTGTCAAATTTTCTCTTGTAACAAGGTTTAATTTATCAGTCAAGCCTTGAATTTGCTTAAATTTAGGCATTACAAAAATAAAAATTAAAAGCACAAGTAAAACAAGAGCAATAACTGATATTATAACTATTGAATTAAGGTTAGATGATGAAGCTTGCTTAGAAGCCTGTATTATACCCTTTATAGCCATAATAGGAGCTGAAACAGCAATACGCAAAACCATTACAACAACCATTTGAATTTGGGTAATATCATTTGTTGATCTAGTTATTAAGCTTGATGTTGAAAAGGAATCAATTTCATTTAATGAAAAATTTTGAACCTTATCATAAACCTTATCTCTTAAATCATGAGAAAATCCAGCAGCAATCTTTGCAGCTAAGAAGCTAACAATTACTGTAGAAACAACCGAAATACCACTACAAAGTAGCATTTTTAAACCACTCGTATATATTTCACTTTTAGTATCCGAAAGCAAATCAGCCGGAACAGTAACACCATATTCACGCATCTTAGAAATTAATCCGGCATTATTTAGAATTTTTGTAAGATAATCAGGCATTTTTAAATCAGCAGCAACCTGTAAATAAACAAAGCCAATTATTAAAATACAAAAAAGCCAATAATACCAGCGAAAATTCTTTAATAATTTTAACATTAGTACCATCCTTTTTTATCAATTATTACATATCTATATTATATGCAATAAGTATTATAAACTTATTTATAGCTATTGTCAACACATTTAACATATGTTAAATATTAACTTCTGTTAAATATATATTGATTTTAAAAAATTATTAAGTATAATTAAAATTGGTGATTAAAATGAGTGAACAAAAAATAAAAGAATTATTGAAGGAATCTGCAAAGCTTATGCCAAGACAATTTCAATTTTTAAATGAATGCAATTATGTATTCACTAAATATAATGTATCCAAGCAGGAATATTTTTATATTGCCTCATTAGATAAATGTCCATCATCAATGCAAGAGATTTCTTCTAAACATGGTATATCGCCTCAGCAGCTATCAAGACTTAGTAATTCATTAGAAGCTAAAGGACTAATTACAAGAAAAATCAATAAAGATAATCATCGTATGCTTCAAAGCGAACTTACTGAGACTGGTTTAAAGCTATTAAATTCCATAAAAAAAGAATTAATTGCTAATATAGAAAATAAATTTTCCCTTCTTTCTTCTCCTGATATAGATGAATGTATTATTGCATTAAAAAAAGTAAATGAAATATTTTCAAAAATTTCTTAATTTAAATGAGGCTAAAAAGCCTTTTTTTTATTCGAAAAATAAAAAATGACCATTAGAATTAATTCTAATAGTCATCTAATACTTAAATTTTATAAATTACTCAACATCAACTAAAGTTACGCCATTTGCGTTAACCTTTAAAATATGAGCACCAGCTTCAAGACCTAAAGCTTCTTTAGCAGCTTTTAATGCATCCTCATATTTACCAACAACTGGTTGAATACCCCATACAACTGATAATGTACGAGCACACTTGCTACAAGCACAAGCATAGAATACATCAGCAGCAGGACGATATTCACTGATAGCTAAAGCTAAATCAACATCACCCTCAGCAACGATTGCATCAATATCAAAATTCATTGCTAAAGTAGCTGCAGCTAAACCAACAGCATCATCAGAGCCTAATTCCTTATTACCATTTAAAACATTATTAATCATTAATTCATGATCTAATGATTCTTCAGCCTTCTCATCAATCTTAGACATATATGAAACAGCCTCAAATGGATAATCTCCTTGAGCAGATTCTCCAGAAAGCATTGTTGCACTTGTACCATCAAGTACAGCATTATGAACATCTGAAACCTCAGCACGTGTAGGACGTGGATTTTGTTGCATTGAATCTAACATTTGAGTTGCAGTAATAACAATCTTACCTTGAGATTGAGCAAGATAAATCATTTCTTTTTGAATTTCTGGTAAATCCCAAGCATCAACGTCAACACCTAAGTCACCACGAGCAACCATTACACCATCAGATAATTCAATGATTTCAGGCATATTAGAAACACCCTCTTGGTTTTCAATCTTAGAAATAACCTTAATATGAGTATTTCCCTTTGCAGCTAAAATATCTCGAATTTGCTTTAAATCATCTGCACGACGAACAAATGATGCAAAAATGAAATCTAAGTCTTGATCACAAGCGAATTCAATATCAGCCTTATCCTTTGGTGAAATATAAGGCATATTTAAAATTACACCTGGTACATTACAATTTCTCTTTGGTTTTAACTTTCTATTTGATAATGATTCACAAATTAATTCACGATTTGGACCCTTTTCCTTAACAACTAATTGGAATAAGCCATCCTCAAATAAAATCTTACCACCAACAGAAATATCATCATATAGTCCAGCATATGAAATAGCTACCTTAACAGAACCATCATCTTGCTTTCCACCAACAAATGAATAATCCATAGTTAAAACTACCTTATCGCCAGCCTTAACCATTACACCAGCATAATCTTCCTTTAAAAGACCTGTTCTGATTTCAGGACCCTTTGTATCAAGAGCAAGACCAGTATTCCAACCATGCTCTGCATTTAATTCTTTAACATTCTTAATACGGAATCCTTGCTCTTCATAATCACCATGAGAGAAATTCATACGCATTACATTCATTCCTGCAGTTCCGATTAATTTTTCAAGGCAATCTTTTTGCTCTGAAGCAGGACCAATTGTACAAACTACTTTAGTTTTTTTCATTTTTAAACTCCTTAAATTATTTTAAATTTTGTACTAATTCTTCTAAAGATTCGTTTCTCTTTGTTTTCATCTTTAACGCATCAGCTAAAGGTGTAGAAACTAACTTATTATTTTTTATTCCACAAGCAACACCATATGTGCCCTCATGTAATAAATCAATTGCATATCCGCCTAATCTTGAAGCAAGTAAGCGGTCCTCTGGAGTAGGTGTGCCACCTCTTTGAATATAGCCCAAAACTGTAGCTCTACATTCATATCCAGTATATTCTTCAATTTCCTTTGCAAGCTGATATACATCAGTCATATGCTCAGAAATAACAACAATTGCATGTCTTCTTCCTTGTAAACGATTTGTTTTTAAATCATTTAAAAGCTTTTCCTTATCTAGTCCTGTTTGACTAGTTACAATATATTCAGCACCACAACATATTCCTGAATAAAGTGCTAAATCTCCACACTCTCTTCCCATAACCTCAATAATTGAGCATCTTTGATGAGAAGACGATGTATCACGTAATTTATCGATTGCATCACAAGCTGTATTTAAAGCAGTTGAAAAGCCAATCGTAAAATCCGTTGAAGCTATATCATTATCAATAGTGCCTGGAAGACCAATAACCTTTACACCCATCTCTGATAGACGTAGGGCTCCAGTATAGGTACCATCACCACCAATGCATATAAGCGCATCAATATCGTTTTTTTCTAATTGCTTAATAGCTAGCTTTCTAACCTGCTCATAAGCAAATTCAGGTAATCTAGCAGTACCAAGAATCGTACCACCTCTATTTAAAATCTCACTAACATGCTTTCTAGTAAATTCTTCAATTTTGCCTTCAACAAGACCCTTATAGCCATCATATATTCCGAAAACCTGATCTCCATGTGTAAGCCCAGCACGAACTACCGCACGTATTGCAGCATTCATTCCTGGAGCATCGCCACCAGACGTTAAAACACCAACACGCATATTAATCACTCCAAAAATTATTATAGCATAATATTTGCAAAAATAAATATTTTTTTGACAATAAAAGCGGTTTCATTGTAAAAAGAAAACATATCACTTTTATAATTATTAATTTAAAATAAAAACATAAATCGACTTTTCTTTTTAATATTGACATTTTCATTAATTTACACTAAAATTATAGATAAAGAACTACAGTTTAAGGAGAAAAGAAAAATGAATAAATTAAAGGGAGCTGCAATTTTAGGACAATCTGGAGGACCTACTTCAGTTATTAATGCTTCTGCAGCTGGCGTCTTCCTTCAAGCACTAAAGGAAGAAAATATTACAAGAGTATATGGTGCTGCTCATGGAATTAGAGGAATTTTAAATGAAGAATTCTATGACATAAATCAAGAGGACGTAAAAGAACTTGAACTTTTAAAAACTACGCCATCTTCATCAATTGGTTCTGTTAGATATAAGCTAAAGCCACTTGAAGAGGATGATAGCGAATATAGACGTCTTTTAGAGGTTTTTAAGAAATATAATATTCGTTACTTCTTCTATAATGGTGGTAATGATAGTATGGATACTTGTAATAAGGTATCAAAATTCTTTAAAGATTCTGGATATGAATGCTATTGTATGGGTGTTCCCAAAACAATCGATAATGACCTTGATTTAACTGATCATTGCCCTGGATATGCTTCTGCCGCAAAATATGTTGCAACATCAATTATGGAAATCAAGCAGGATGCTAATGTTTATGATACACCAATGGTTACAATCGTTGAAATAATGGGTCGTAATGCTGGCTGGCTTACAGCCGCAAGTGCTCTTGCTTCATATAAAGGAAATGGTCCAGATTTAATTTATCTTCCTGAGGTACCTTTCTCATTAGATAAATTTTATGCTGATGTTGATCGTGTCTATAAAGAAAATCATGGTAAGGTTTTAGTAGCAGTATCTGAAGGTGTAAAAACTGCTGATGGAAAATATATACCTGAGCTTTTAGCTAGCAACCTTGCTAAAGATTCATTTGGCCATGCTCAGCTTGGCGGAACTGCTTCTGTTCTTGCCCAAAAGGTTAAGGAAAAGCTTAATGTTAAGGTTAGAGCAATTGAATTCTCTCTACTTCAAAGATGTGCACAGCATCTTGCCTCAAAGGTTGATATTGAAGAAGCATTCGAAGCAGGTAAAATTGCTGTTAAAGAAGCTTGCAAGGGTACTACCGATAAAATGGTTGGCTTCAAGCGTCATATGGAAAATGGCAAATATAAATGCGAATATGTTCTATTTGATTTAGCTCTTGTTGCTAATACTGAAAAGAAGGTTCCACTAAATTGGATTACTCCTGACCATACTGGACTTACAATGGATTATATTAATTATGCTCTTCCTCTTATTCAAGGTGACTTAAAGGCTCCTTTAGAGGATGGTCTTCCTAGATTTGCTAAACTTAAGAAAGTTTTTGTTGAGAAGCTATAAAAAAGCAATTAAAAACTATCAATCAAAATAAGGAATTGATTGATAGTTTTTTTTAATTCTTAGGTTTACATAAAATTCCAATTAGAACCGATAAAAATATTGCAAGCGAAATACCAAAGGCCGTTTTGTCAAATATTGAAGTAAAAGCGCCAACTATTCCTTTACTTTTTGCCCCACTATAGGCTGCATGTACCAAGCTATGACCAAAGCTTGTAATAGGAAGCAGGGCCCCAGCACCAGCAATTTTTATTAATTTATCATAAAAATCAAAGAAATCTAAAAATACCCCTATTACTACAAATAAACCTGTAATATGTCCAGGCGTTAATTTAAATAAATCTAGGATTAATTGTCCTATTGCACAAATTAATCCCCCAATTAAAAAAGCATATAAAAATATCAATCTAAGCACCTCTTCAAAACTATTGCATGGGCAATTGCTGGAATACTTTCATGTTGAAGACACATACTAGGATTTAATAATGCTCCTGTAGCACATATTAATACCTTATGTAAATTTCCAACCTCTAATTCGTGAATGATATATGATAGAGTTACGCAACCACAACAAGCACAACCACTACCTCCAGCAAAAACATTTTGCTTATTTGCATCATATATTAAAAGTCCACAATCATTATAATTAAATATTTGATATTTTTCTTTAAGAACATCCTTTACTATCTCATAGCCAAACAAGGATAAATCACCTGTTAATATTAAGTCATAATCACTTGGTTTAGAATTAAAATCAGTAAAATGCGATATAATCGTTTCAACAGCTGCCGGAGCCATTGCTCTACCCATATCTGTTTGATTTTTAAATCCGACATCAATAATTTTACCAAGTGTAGCTTTAGATAGCATTACCTTACTTCTTTTTCTACTTAATAATGTACTAGCAGCACCTGTAACTGTAAAAGTAGTAGTTTCACTTTTAGCCCCACCATATTCTACAGGATTTCGAAACTGCCTTTCTGCACTACAATTATGACTACTAGTAATTGCTATAACCTTATCATAATTATTTGATTCAATAGCAATTGCTCCAGTAATTATTCCTAGAGCGATGGTGGAGCATGCTCCATAAATTCCTAAGAAAGGAATATCAAAATTTCTCCCAACATAATTTGAAATCGCTGTTTGATTAATTAGGTCTCCACCAATTAATAAATCAATTTCACTATCATTCAACTTAGCCTTTGCTAAAAGCTTTTTTAAACATTTTGTTTGAAGAAGCATTTCTGCCTGCTCAAATGAACTACAACCTAAATAATTATCATGAACTATTTCATCAAAATATTCATTAAGTGGTCCTTCACCCTCAAGACTTCCAACAATTGTTGCGGAATAATTTAAATAAATATCTTTAAATTCTAAGCTTTGTTTACCAATTTTCATAAAATACTCACCAAATACCTAAGAATTGCTATTATAATTGCACTAAACACTCCCATCGCTAACACTGAAGATGCAAGCTTAAAAACATTAGCACCAATTCCTAAAATAATCCCCTCAGGCTTATATTCCATTGCTGAAGAAATCATTGAGTTAGCAAAGCCAGTGATAGGAATAGAAAAACCACACTTACCAATTTGACCAAGCCTGTCATAAAAGCCAAATGCTGAGCTCATCCCTGCAGCAAGTATCATTATCCCAATCATATAGGTGCTACTTAATTCATCATCAACACCATTATGTTTAAATATTGTTATTATTATTTGACCTAAAAGACAGATTAAGCCACCAAACAAAAATGCTAACAAAACATTTTTGGCAATTATCTTTTTATCGCGCTTTGGAGTTATTTTTTTTAGATATATTTCTTTTTTTATATGCATATTGCTCACCATAATTATTTTGTCTAAATTATAGAGCAATTATACTACCTAGATATTAAACTTTTTATGGATTATAACATGGCATCCTTCATTTATTCTCGAAATAACCTGCATTTCATCTGAAAAAATTTCCATAATCGTAAAGCCAAGTCCACTTCTCTCTTCATCCTTTTTAGTAGAAAATAATGGTCTTTTAGCTTCTTCAACATTTTCTATACCAACACCATTATCAATAAAATGAAGGATAATTTCCTCATTATTAAGTTCAATTATACATTTAATTATTTCTTCTTCATTTTCTTTATAGCCATGAACTATAGCATTAGTTATCGCTTCACTTGCAATAGTTTTTACTTCATCAATAAAGCTAATTGTTACATTTTTATTAATCAAAAATCCTGCAATAATATTACGCATTATACTAATATTCTCTAATTTTGCATTAAAGCTTATTTCAAATCTATTCATTACCTAGCCCCCACAAACATTAAAACACTTTCTTCATTATCTCTAATTTTACATATTTTCATCAAACCAGAAATTCTAATAATTCTTTCAATTTTATCATTCATATTACATATTGTTACATCACCACCAATAGCCTTTAACTGCTGATATCTACCAATTATTAAACCAATTCCTGATGAATCTAAAAAACTTAATCTCTCAAAATTAAATACTAAATGCTTAATGTTATGTAATTCAATATATTTTACCAATCTTAATCGCAAATCACTAACATGATTTTCGTCAAGCTCTCCTTTAAATCTTACAAATAATATATCATCTTTAATATACATATTAACTGCTAAGCTCATCCAATCATCTCCACAGGTATTTTAAATTATTTTATACCTACTTTAAATAACTTCGACAACTATAGAAAAAAATAGTCAATTAATAATTTAACGGTAAAAAAAGGAATATGTCGATATTTAACATATTCCCAAGCATTAACAAATATTTTGTTTTATTTTATAACATCATACAAAGTTATAATTCCTATTATTTCTTCATCCTCATAACCATTTTTTGTAACTAAAAGCATAACTAAACGTTTATTATTAATCTTTCTTTGATTAAATATTTCTACTAGTTTTTCAAATCTAGTATTCTTTTTAACAAATTGATAGCATTCAGTAAAATGACTTGCAATATTTAAATATTTCAAAAAATCAGAAATTGTTGCATTTGCATCTAAAATAACATTGTTATTGCTATAAACATATGACAATAAAACATTTGAGCTAAACACACCAATTAAACTACCCATTTTATCTAAAACAGGAATATGTGAATAGCCATTTTGAATCATTAAGTTAACAATTGATTTTAAAGAATCATTAATATTTGCATAAACCATTTCTTTTTTTCTAGTACAAATATCATAAGCAATCTTAGGATTTTCAATTCTAATAATTTCTTTCTTTAAAAAATCGATTAGCTCCTGATTAATGGTAAATGAATCCCCACCAATTATATCTGCTTCATGAATTAAAAAATTACGTAATGTTCTTATTTTATCAATAATATTTGCTCTTTTTTTATCAAAAGCCAAATAGCTTTTCTTCAAATGATCAATATGATAAACAATAATTGATTTAGAATTATACATATTGTAAAAATTCTTTAAATGATTTTCTAATTCAGAATAAAGATTTAAAAATTCCTGATTATTATCTCGCATATTAGATTTCTTTTAGAGTCTGATTTACAAGCTTCATATCAACACTACCAGCATAGTTTGCTTTAAAATATTTCATAACTGCTGGTACGCTCTTATCATCAAGCTTAAAAATAATTTCTTTAATTTCGTCCTTAGATAATTGCTTAGGTAAATAAGCACTTAAAATTTGTTGTTGCTTCAAAAGCTCGTCAACCTTCTCTAAATATTTAGGATCATGAGTTGCAGCAACTTTAAAATTATTTGCTTCCTCTTCAAGCTCCTTAATAGTTTTTTGAATTAGCTGCAATGTATCGGCATCAGTTAATTCTTCATTTTTAGTTTTCTTTTCAATAGATAAAAGCATACATTTGTTAATAGCAATTCCTAAAATATCCTTTGCTAGGGCATCATGATTTTTCATTGCTTGCATTTTATCCTTTTTTAAAGTATCAAATAACATATATATCATCCTTTCTTTTCTTTATTATACACCATAATTTAAGTACTTGCAATTAAGATTATAATATATTTTTTCAAAAAAAAGGTATGTCAATGACATACCTAATTATTTTTAAATTACTTAATGCAATAAATTGACTTCTTACCAGCAAATACTGATACACCAGCATAAGCTCCACGACCATTTAAATCGTCTTCAATACGCATTAATTGGTTATATTTAGCAATACGGTCAGTACGGCTTGCAGAACCAGTCTTGATTTGACCAGCATTTGTACCAACAACGATATCAGCAATTGTTGTATCCTCAGTTTCACCTGAACGATGGCTTACAATTGCAGTATAGCCAGCACGCTTAGCCATTTCAATTGCTTCAAAAGTTTCAGTTAAAGTACCAATTTGGTTAACCTTAATAAGAATTGCATTTGCAACACCAAGTTCAATACCCTTAGCTAAACGCTTAGTATTTGTAACGAATAGGTCATCACCAACTAATTGGATCTTCTTTCCAAGCTTATCAGTTAAATACTTCCAGCCTTCCCAGTCATCTTCAGCAAGACCATCCTCAATAGTTATAATTGGGAACTTTTCACATAGAGGAACATAATATTCATCTACCATTTGCTCAGCTGTAAATTGACCCTTATCAGCCTTTAATGTATAAAGCTTAGTCTCAGTATCATAGAATTCAGAAGCGGCAACATCGATTCCTAAGCAAACATCCTTACCTGGAACATAGCCTGCAGCTTTAATAGCTTCAACAACACGCTCAAATGCTTCAGTATTTGAACCAAGCTTTGGAGCATATCCACCTTCATCACCAACACTAGTAGCATAGCCAGCCTTCTTAAGAATAGTCTTTAAAGCATGGAATACCTCAGCACCCATTCTTACAGCCTCACGAATGCTTGTAGCACCGATAGGTAAAATCATAATCTCTTGGAAGTCAATGCAAAAATCAGCATGAGCTCCACCATTTAAAATATTCATCATAGGTAATGGTAATTGATGAGCATTGCAGCCACCAAAATAGTTATATAAAGGTGTACCTAGATAATCTGCTGCTGCACGAGCACAAGCAATTGAAACACCTAAAATAGCATTTGCTCCTAGCTTACCTTTATTTTCAGTACCATCTAAGTCAATCATTAAATGGTCAATAGCAATTTGATCACGAACATCCATACCAATTAGCTTTGGTTGAATAATTTCGTTAACATTCTCTACTGCTTTTAATGTACCTTTTCCATTGTAACGACTCTTATCTCCATCACGTAATTCAACTGCTTCATAAATACCAGTTGATGCTCCACTTGGAACTAATGCACGTCCAAATGCACCACTTTCAGTTGTAACCTCAACCTCAACAGTTGGATTTCCACGAGAGTCTAAAACTTCTCTTGCATATACGCTAAAAATATTTGGCATAAAAATTTACATCTCCTTAAATATTATCTTGTTTTTATTACCATCATTATTATACTATGTTATTTTTATTATTCCAAAATGAAAACGTTTTAATACTGGCAATTATCCACAGATATTGCTAGATTTTATCATATATTGATTTTAATCTTTTGTTGACCAAAAGTGTAATTCCTACAACAACAAATGAAACACAAAAATTAAAAGGTGTTATTCCTAATAAATAATACATTAAAATCAAATTATTTTCATTAATTCCTGGTATCATACTACAAGCACCAAGTACTGCCTCTTTACCATATAAATTAAGGTAAAATGGTAAAGAAAATGAATTAGAAATGTAGCCAGCAATTATCCACGAAATAATTCCTACTGCAAGCATAATTAAATTCTTGCATGGAAGCTTCTCTTTTTTATTAATCAGACCTAAAGCTAAAACTACTATAACGGCAATAACTAAATCTGAAAGTTCGCCTACAAAGCCAGTACTACTAAATGGTAGCTTAATTAAAAATCTAACTAATGAGACAATTAATCCATCACTAAGTCCCCCCATAAATGTCGCAATTAAAATTGGTAGCATTGATAAATTAATCTCTAAAAATGCTGGGAAGAATGGTAAAGAAAACTTCGGTCCCACAATATATAGTATTAGTGATATTGCCGAAAATATAGATATTAGACACATCTTTTTAATCATTTGCTTATTTAAATTATTATTTTTCATTTTTTTATTCCTTTCAAAAAAAAGACCCTACAACACGTAGGGCAAAAAAACAAATTTGTTTTTCTTCTTTCATCCAGACTTTACTGTCGGTTTAGGAATCACACCTAATCATGCATAAACGCTCGCTGACTATACAGCCGGTAGGGAATTACACCCTGCCCTGAAGAATATATTAAATTTTACTTTTTAATAATTAATGACTTTGATGTCATTTCCTTAGGAGCTTCAATTCCTAATAATTCAAGTAATGTAGGAGCTATATCAGATAAAATACCATCATCTCTTAGCTTTATTGACTCATCAGTAATTATTACAGGAACTGGATTAGTTGTATGTGCTGTAAATGGCTTACCGTTTTCATCAAGCATCTTTTCAGCATTACCATGATCTGCTGTAATTAATGCAACACCGCCAACCTTATTTAAAGCCTCAATACAACGTCCAACACAAGTATCAACAGTTTCAACAGCCTTAACAGCAGCAGGAATTACTCCAGTATGACCAACCATATCACAATTAGCATAATTTAAAATGATTGTATCAAACTTCTTGCTTAAAATTGCTTCAACAACCTTATCTGTAACCTCATATGCTGACATTTCAGGCTGTAAATCATATGTTGCAACCTTTGGTGAATTAACCAAAATTCTTTCTGCTCCTGGAATTGCTCTATCTGCACCACCATCAAAGAAGAAAGTTACATGGGCATACTTTTCAGTTTCCGCAATTCTTAATTGAGTTAAATTATGCTTTGAAACCCAATCGCCATATAAGTTTTCAAATGTTTGAAGGCCAAAGGCAAGAGGTCCCTTTACGCTATCTGCATATTTCATCATTGAAACAAAGAATACATTTTTAGGAGCATGACTAATATCTAGCTTATAAGGCTTTTCTGGATTATAAACTATTCCTGTTGGATTAGATATTGCAGTTGCTATTTCAATTGCTCTATCAGGACGGAAATTAGCAAAAATAACACTATCATTATCGCTAACCATACCATTCTTATCGCTTACAAAAGGAATAACAAATTCATCAGTCTTACCATTTGCATATGAAGCATCGATTCCTGCAAATGGATCAGGATAATATTCTCCCTTAGCAATAGTCATTGCATCATAAGCAAGCTGAATACGATCGTAGTTTTTATCACGATCCATTCCGTAATATCTACCACCAACTGTTGCAACCTTAACATTACCACCATCAACAATCTTCTTTAAATAAATTTTTGCTGATGTAGGTGCAACATCTCTTCCATCCAAGAAAGCATGATAATAAACATCATTAATGCCTTCCTGATGAGCAAGCTTAGCAATTGCAATAATGTGATCAGTGTGACTATGCACACCACCATCAGAGCAAAGTCCAAAGATATGAAGCTTTGAATTATGCTTCTTAGCATTTGCTATAGCATCCTTAAATGCTTCAATTTCATTAAAGCTTGCATCCTTAATAGCATTATTAATTCTACTTAATGATTGCCATACAATTCTTCCAGCACCAATATTCATATGACCAACCTCAGAATTACCCATTTGTCCATCTGGTAAACCAACAGCTGAGCCTGATGCCTTCAAGGTCTTTGTATCATATTTTTTCATTAATTCATCTAAAACTGGCTTTTTCGCAAGACTTACAGCATTTCCTTCACTTGGAGCTGCAATTCCATAGCCATCCATAATTATTAACATTACAGGTCTTTTATTCATCTTTTTATCACCTCATACATTATATACCAAAAAATTCTATATTGCAATTTTTTTATACTTTTTTAGAATATAGACATAATTAACACTAATATAGCCAATCCATTTTAGCTTTGCTGATTCCTCTTCAGGATATGCTGTATTCCATTTATGAAATGGCTCCCAAAGACCATGTGAGCTTCTACTATCAATTATAAAATCCAAATTTTCGTTAACTATTTTGGCTAATTCGTCATTAAAATCAAGGCCTAAAGCTAAAATAACTGGCATTTTAAGATTTGGCCATTCATTATTTTTACTACAAGACAATAAAACAGCTTTATTAGCAAGCTCATTTAATTTATGAATTTCATCCTTAAATAGACCAAGCTTATTACATATCTCTACTATTAATCCAATTGAAATTAATTCATATTCATTAAAGCTATCTTTAGCTAAAAGCTCATTAATCGCAATTTTAAGATAATTCATTGCTTTTTTATAATAAGCCTTTGTAGGATTGGCTAAAAACAAGGTTAGCGCAAATATTGAAGCACTTGGATAATAATCATTATCTATAGCATCAGAGCTAAAAAAATCACTATGGGCAAAATTATCATTAGATTTAATGTTTCTTTTAAATTTGTTCTTTATTAAATCATTTCGATTATAAATATAATTTAAAGCTTTATTAACAAGCTTAGTATATAATTCATCATTACATGAAGAATCAAAGCCACAAATATATAAAATTCTCAAAGCCTCATAGGTAACATAGATGCTTGAAGCTGGATTATAATTATCAATATATAAGCCACCACCAAAGCCACCATCAGTATTTTGATACATCATTAGGGAATCTAAAACAAATTCCTTATCTAAATCACTTGCAAGAGCATTAAACACCGCAACATCTACATCACGGGCCTTGTTAAACATTTGTCTTTCAATATTACTAAAATCATTATTAGTTAAAATACTCAATTTAATCACCTCTTATATTTTATAATAATTTGTATTTTTTTTAAAGATTAATATAGGAAAAAAACGAATTTTGTTTTATAATTAATAGGGAAAGGACTGATAATAATGGCTGAAGCTCTCACTAATTATTATTTTGCTAAGGATCTAATCACTAGTATTCAAGACAAATACAAGGAATTAGGCAATATAACAGATGCAAAAATATTTTTATATAGTAATTTTTTTGATATTGGCTACTATTATCGTCTATCAAGTTTTTTTAAGCGCGATCCTTATAAGCTTAATAAAGCCATTCACAATGGAAAAATGAAAGATATGATTAAAGAAGCCATCATCTATACAAGAGAAAATGGCTTTGACAAGGATAATGTTTGCTTCATTTATGCAATGGTAGCTCATTATGTACTAGATATGTATACATTGCCATTTATTGTTTCTTTTCCTAGCGATTCACCTCAAAAATTAATGCGAGAAATTGATTATATGCTTGCCTATCAAAAAGAAAATATTGAACTCGGAAAAATAAATATAGTCAAAAAATTTAGAGGCGCATTTTTATTTAATTTTTCAGATTTTGATTTAATTGAAGCAATGTGCTCAAAAAATTTATATGTTTCAAGAAGCTATGAATATTATAAAACTGCTCTTCAATGCTATAAGCATTTTCTCCTTTATACCTCAAAAGATTTTTTACACATAAAAAGCTTCTTCTATAAGCTAAATGATAAAACAATCAATAAAAACAATGATATTAAAACTCTGTATTTCATCTATCCTAAAAATTTTGATTATACCAAGGACTATCTAAATACAAAAAACGAATTATGGCATAATAAAATAGCTAATGAGGATAGTACCAAAAGCTTTACGGACTTATATAATGAAGCACTTGTAGCTGGAAATGATTATATGCAGGCAGCACTAGACTATCTCTTCTTAGGTAAGGATAAAAACTTTAATAAATTATTTGTAAAATAAAAAAGGCTTTGAGCCTTTTTATTTTGTATAGCCAAATTTCTTAAAGAATTCTTCTTTAAAATCAAGAAGTCTATCCTCACAAATAGCTTTTCTTATTTGTTTCATTAGATTCTTTAAAAAATATAGATTATGATAAGTTATTAATCTTGCACCCAAAAT
This sequence comes from uncultured Mollicutes bacterium, assembly GCA_937905855.1. Classification (GTDB taxonomy): domain Bacteria; phylum Bacillota_I; class Bacilli_A; order Acholeplasmatales; family Anaeroplasmataceae; genus CAKQDS01. Next base: position 455 of record CALCWU010000036.1, on the reverse strand, counting down.
CTCCTCACTTCTTACAAGGTGAGATAAATAGCTTCTATTAAATTTCTTACAAACATAACAATCGCATTCCTCATCAAGAGGTCTAAAATCAAGCTTCATTGATTTATTCTTCAAAATGATTTTGCCATTAGCAGTAAGAGCAGTTCCGTGACGAGCATTACGAGTTGGTAAAACGCAATCAAACATATCAATACCATAAATAGATCCCATAATTAAGTCATCTGGTGATCCAACACCCATTAAATATCTTGGCTTGTTTTTTGGCATAATTGTACTTAAATATTCAAGCATTTCATACATATCATGCTTAGATTCACCAACTGATAAACCACCAATTGAATAACCAGGAAAGCCAATTTTTTCAAGCTCGTCTAGACAATATTTTCTTAATTCCTTATTTCCAGCACCTTGAACGATACCAAATAACGATTGCTCTTCAGTGTTTTTATGAACAT
>CALCWU010000035.1 GCA_937905855.1 uncultured Mollicutes bacterium | reverse complement strand
TTTTCTATTTCCGAATTAATCACCTTAGAAAAATCATCAAACATATAATTAGCTAATCCTCCAGGAATAGTATTAAGCTCACATACGTAAATATTATTTTCCTTAACTAAAAAATCGACTCTTACAATACCAGTAAGATTAAATTCCTTATATATTCTTCTTGCTATATCCTTTAGCTTTATTGCTAAATCATTATTCTTAACAATAACATTGACCTTTTCTAAATTATCATATTTATCAGTAAAAGAAAAAAAATTACCTTCATTATTAATCATATAAGCATTAGATATATATCCCTTTGCAACAGCAACATTATATTCTTCTATATTCTCTAAATATTCTTCAACAATAATTTCATTACATAAATCAAAGGCTTTTCTAGCGTTAATAACAAAATCAGCATCATTATAGCAAATATGAACACCTATAGATGAGCCACCATTGTTAGGCTTAATTATACATGGATAAGTATTTTGATATCGCGAAAAAATAAAATCAGTTCGATTTAAAAGATAAAAATCAGTTACATTAAATCCCTTATCCTTTAATAATTCATGACTAACTGCTTTATTCATAAAAATTGCACTAGATAAAATATCAGAACCAACAGATGGAATACCATAAATATTTAATAATCCTTTAGCTGCGCCGTCTTCACCATTTTTACCATGAAGAGCAATTATAGCAGAATTAATTCGATAGCTTTTAAATTTCGTTTTAAAGCCACCCTTATAAAACCAAATTTTTTTCAAACCCTTTAGCTTATTATTCTTAAAATCATCAAGACTTAGCTTATCAGCTAAAAACAATTCACCATTTTTATTAATATAAATAAGTCTACCATCATTAATATATTCTTTAATTTGGTAAGCTGTAATTATCGATATTTCATGCTCCAAACTTTCTCCACCAAATAATATTATATTCATTTCTAATCACCATTTAATTATATTAGTATCATTCAAATTTTAAAACCAATTTTATATAAATCTGGTAAATCATTTTCAATTAGAATAGCACTATATTCATAAGATTTACTAATTGATTTAGCTAATTTAAAGCCCTCTTTAAATGAAGAAACCAAGTACACTCTAATAGCAAATTTCTTCAACAAATAATAAAATCTATTTAAATGCTTACCAACCAAAATACAATAATCAGCATTATAAACAATACTACTACATAATTCCTCATAAATACTCTTCTTATATTTACCAAGTTCAACAATTCCTGGTGTTAATAAAATCTTTGCACCCTTTTGCTCCTTAAGTGTCTTTAAAGCATTCTTAAAACCAACAATATTAGAATTATAGGAATCATCGATTATGATATGCTTATCTCCATCTATCTTAAGGCGATGATTATAGTTTGTTATACCGCCCAAAACATTGCTAACAATTTTTAAATCTAGCTTTAAATAGCTTGCAACACATAACATAGCCATAATATTATATGCTTGAATATTTCCAACTAAATTTGATTTAAATAGGCAATCAAAAGCCTGAATACTAGTGGGATTATCATTTATAATATTAATACTATTATTACCATAATTAATTCCAAAGCTATAATCTACCATAATGTTATCTCTAATAATTTTAAAATCATAATTAGCAATAGTAACCTTTGAAGCAAGAAGTAGCTTAATCTTTTCCTTAAATAATTCCTTTTCATTCTTAAATCCATCCATATGCATTGGTATAATTCCTGTTAATATTCCTATATTAGGCTTAATTATTTTCAATAATTTATCCATATCTCTTCTTTTAGATATCCCGTATTCTAAAATTATTATTTCAGCATTAAGACCACCATTATTAATAAAGCTTGCTATTCCTAGGGGAGTATTAATAGAATTATCTGGTGTACTAACATCATAAAATTCCTTTAATATATTATATATTAGCCACTTTGTTGAGGTTTTACCAGCACTACCAGTAATACCAATGACAAGCTTATCACATTTTGAAGCCGTCTTTATAGCCTGATGTAAATATTTTTTATTAATCAAACTAAAAATAATAATGTTTAAATATAAGAATATAACAAATAAATATTCATAAAAAATAAATAGATAATAATACCTAATAATAAAAATTAAACCAATAAGCAAATTAAAAGGAATTAATATTTTTATTCTATTGCTTAGCTTTAATTTAACCTTTGGCTTTAAGAATAAAAAATAGCTATAAATGATAATGATCGGCAAAAGGAAATAGCCAACAATATTATAAAAATGAGCCAATATTATAAAAGGTAGGGGAATAATTATAGTATAAATAACATTTAAAAAATAATGCTTTAAATAGCTCTTAATATGATAATGAGCTTGCTGATAAATATTAAGTATATCGTAGGCTTTACCTAAGCATAAAAATAGCACTAAAAGATTTGCACTCACATTATTCCCTCCAGAAATGCCATAATAATCAAAGAAACCTCTCTTTTCCTTTCCAAATACGGAAAATGTGATGCACCCTTTATAACAATTAGCTTACTATTTTTTATATATTTATTAATTCTTTCCTCCTCGCTAAGTAAAACAACCTTATCATTTTCTCCAGCTAAAATTATTGTTGGGGTATTAATTTTTGTCATTTCTTGTCTTAAATCATAATTAACAGTTTTAACTAGCATTTTCTTTAATACTTCATTAGCATTTTTATAATCACTACTACCAAATGGTAAATTAATATTAATTTTCTTTGCTAGCTTATATATAACTATATTCATTTTTTTAACTAATGATAGTTTTTTCTTTAACCCAGGGCTACTTATTAATACTAGACCACTAGTTTCATACCTTGAAGCGTACATCATTCCAATTCTTCCCCCATAGGAATGACAAATTAAGGTTGGTTTTATAATTTTATTTTGTTCTACAAATTCATGAATGATGCTACAAACCTCGCTAATATCAAGTGCTTTTAATAAATCACTTTTTCCAAATCCTGGCAAATCAATTGTATAAACCTGATATTTTTCACACAAATTATTGGCAAGATCAAAAAATGTTGTCCCATTCATTCCCCAGCCATGAAGAAAAACAACACTAGGACCTTTTCCATAAACATCATAATTAATCCTTAATCCTTCAATTATACATTCCATTTTCTCACCAATAAAGCATATGAAAAAAACAATTAAAAATAATATTTTTACTGAAATATATAAAAAAATGAGTGATATTCACTCATTAAAGTAGTTTGGAAAAGAATTCTTTAACTCTTACCTCATTAGGATTATTAAAAATAATTTCTGGTTTATCATCAGCAATTATTTTCTTTTGATCAACAAATAAAACTCTATTACTAACCTCATAAGCAAATTTCATCTCATGAGTTACAATACAAATAGTCATTTTATTTTTAGCCAATTGCTTTATTACATTTAAAACCTCTTTAACCATCTCAGGATCAAGTGCACTTGTTGGTTCATCAAATAACATCATTTTAGGATTAAGCATAAGGCTTCTAACTATTGCTACTCTTTGCTTTTCACCACCAGATAAAGAATTAGGATAATCCTCTATTTTATTAGCTAAATTGACCTTACCAAGCAATTCCTTAGCTTTAATTATAGCATCAGACTTCTTCATTTTATTAAGCTTAACAGGAGCTAATATCATATTATCTAAAACACTTAAGTGGGGAAATAATTCAAATTGCTGAAAAACCATTCCAATATTTTCACGCATTTTATTAATATTATCCTTTGTTAGCTTTACCCCATTAAATAGGACTGAGCCTTTAGTAGGCTCTACCAATAGATTCATTGTTCTTATTAAGGAAGATTTTCCAGCTCCACTAGGACCAATGATGGCAACCACATCACCATCATTTATTACAAGATTAATATCCTCTAAGATGCTTTTATCATTGTAGGAAACATAAACATTTTTAAGCTCTAGCATTTCATTAATCTCCCTTCAATTAATTTAAAAAGCTTGGTAATACCTAAAACAATAACAAAATAGGTTAAACCCATTATTAAATATACAGTTGTATAATCGTATGTCGCATTTGCTATTTTTCTAAAAGCAAGCGTTAAGTCAAACGCTCCTACAAATCCCGCTACAGATGTTTCCTTAATAAGCGTAATAAATTCATTTCCTAGGCTTGGCAAGCAATTTTTAATTGCCTGAGGAAAAATTACATTTCCCATAACCTTACTATATGAAAGGCCTAAGCTTCTTCCTGCCTCCATTTGGCCAGCAGGAATAGCATTTATGCCTCCTCTTAAAATTTCTGATACATACGCACCAGAATTTAAACCAAATGATATTATCGCAATAAAGGTAGCACTTCCCTTATATGATGCAAAAACAATAAAATAAATTATTAAAAGCTGAACCATCATTGGCGTTCCTCTAAAAACATCAACATAAAGATTAACAACATTCTTTATAATTAACATTATTGTCTTATTACTATTATTCTCTAAAACAAGACATACAACAAATCCCAAAATAAGACCAATTGTAAAAGCAAAAATTGTAATAATAAAGGTATTTAGTAAACCCTTAAATAATGATTTAACAGCATTTTTAGCACCAAAATTTTTTTCAATAGCCTTATATAAGCTATCCTTAAAAATGATTGTAAGAATTATAATAGCAATAAGAGCTACAATAATCATTATATATTTAACAATTTTTTCCTTATTCTTCATAATACTTACTAATAATTTGCTCAAAAACACCATTTTCCTTAATTGTTTTAATAAACTCATTTAAGGAATTAATTAAATCATCATTTCCCTTTGCACAGGCAATTGCATATTCTTCTTCAGTCAAAATAGGATCCAAAACCTTTAAATCTGTATTGCTTTTAACAAACATATCAGCAGGAGCCTTGTCAATTATTACTGCATCTATTTGACCATTGCTTAAAGCCTTACAAGCCATTGCACCATTATCATAAGAAACAGGTGTCGTACTTTCTATACCATCAAAGTCCCAATCAGCATCTCCACTTACATAATATTCACCAGTTGTACCTCTTTGAAAGCCAATCTTCGCCTTATTATTAGATAATTCACTAAGTAAGGTATCAGTATCTGTTATATTTGCATAAATACTATCATTTTTAACAATAACAACCTGACTTGCCTTATAATAAGCATCACTAAATCCAAGTGTTTCCTCTCTTTTAGAATTTTTAGTTATTCCGGCGATAGCCAAATCAACCTTACCAGTTGATGCTGAAATTAATGCTGCGTCAAAATCTTGATCCTTAATAACAAGCTCAACACCTAAATATTTAGCATATTCTTTAGCTAAATCAATATCAATACCCACAAAATCATCACCAATCTTGCTTTCAAATGGAGCAAAGGTAGCCTCGGTAGAAATAACAAGCTTACCACTTTTTTTAATATCCTCAACAGTGTGAGCCTTGCTTGAACAGCTTGCAAGAGCTAAAGCTGCTCCCATAATGCTTAAGCATCCTAAAATTTTTTTCATATTTTTGTCCTCCAATAGTTTTTTTCTTAAGGGCAAAATAAAAGCCCTTAAACATAAAGTCTAAGGGCGTATAATCAATTTACGCGGTGCCACCTTAGTTAATTATTATTCTCACGAATAATAAAACTCTATGGGTTCTATTAAACCCAGACGCGATTACGGGCGAACCCGGCACACCCTACTTACATTTTCAGGCTGCAGCTCCAAGAGGCGTTCATTACAAATTACTATGCTATACTTTCACCAAACAATAGCTCGCTAAATAGTGTTTTATAACTACTATTTCTTTTCATTGCTTTTATGATGTGTATTATATTATACTTTTTTTTAAATGTAAACAATAAAAAATATGAAAGCATTTTCTAACTATTAATGCTCTGAATAAAATCTAAATATTTATCCTGTTCAATTTCACTAGCATCACCATTTACAATTAAGCCAGAACCAATCAAATTAGCATTATAGCCTTTAGTTTCAGCTTCAAAGGTTCGCATCCATTCACCATCACCCCAACCATAGCTACCAAATAAAAATACTCTTTGATCATTGATTTTACTCATCAATAACTCATAAAAAGGTCTAAACTCACTATCTTCAATCTCCTCTGCTCCCATTGCCGGACATCCCAAAATGATATTATCATATTCAAGCACCTTATCTACATCAGCAGAATTTACCTCAAATATATCTGCATTTGTATCCTCTGCAATTTTTTCAGCAATACTTTTAGTATTACCTGTTTGTGACCAATAAACAATTACACTCTTCATTTTCTTACCATCCTTTAATTAAATTTTCTAAGCGATAACCATTATTAATTAAACTAACCACTTTATCTTTACAAGTAGTAAAGCTATTAAATATTTTTAATTTTTCTTCTAAATTTGAATAAACCTGCCAATATCCTGTATATATACATTTAACATTTTTATTTTCAAAGGCAATTATATCACTTAAATCATATCCAAGAAAAACACCAATCTCATGAGGAAAATCTTTGTTTTTTAGTCTTTTCCCTAAATAATCCAAATATAAATTTAGATTTTTACCTTTAGGATAGCTATGTTCCAATAAATAATTATAATTTTCATTTGAAAATATTGTTCTCATTAAATATTTTTTATGAAATACTAAGACATATACATTATTTTCATCCTCTTTAATGATTTTAAAGAAAATTTTAGGATTAAACTTCTTATTTAAAAGCTTAATTTCAATACGAATATTAGGGAATTCATCCTTCCTACAATTTATTAAATTAGATGCCTTAATTCCAAATAAAGCTGGAGAACAATGCAAGGCTAAAGCATTTTGTAATTTTTCGCTCATTCAACCACCAGTTAGTTTTAGCTAACTATTATCCTTAAAATTAAGTTAGTTGCAACTAACTTACCTATATAATATCTTATTTTTATTATTATGTCAAGAAAAAAAGCTATCTAATTAGATAACTTTTGCTTATTTAAAAATTCAATTAAATCACAGGCCTTCATTGGTCTTGAAAAATAATATCCTTGATGTCTTGAAACCCCAAATCCTTTAAGCATTTCAAATTGATTACTTGTTTCAACACCCTCAGCTATAATATCATAGCCTAAGGATTTAATCATAGCTATTGTTTCGTACAATAACACCTTATGCTTATCATTTAAATCCTTATCACTACTAAAGCAAGGCCAAATTAGGGATTTATCTATCTTAATAGTTTTGATTTTTTCATTAGTCAAATTTAAAACATTACCATAAGTTAAACCAAAATCATCAATAGAAATATTACAACCCATTGTTTTTAATTCATCAATTACCTCATTAATTTTTTCACCACCAGCAA
>CALCWU010000034.1 GCA_937905855.1 uncultured Mollicutes bacterium | reverse complement strand
CTCCTATTCTTAAAAATTTTCTTGCCTTTCTAACGAGGAAATCTCGCAAAGGACTTGATATTTTTAAGACAGTTGTGCTATAATGTACTTGCTGAAGGTGGCATCATAGCATGCTGTCTAGACGACTCAAATCACTGCAATGGTTTGGGTCGTTTTTTATTTCAATTAAGATGATTTTGTTATTTTGATTTAACTACCCATCTTAAGAAATATTTAGTTTGTTCATTAGAACTATAAGTTCTACTAACAATTTGTTTAAATGTATAATTCTTGCATTTTTCGTAAGGAATCATTATCTCCCCCACAAAGTGCCATAGCTTGCCATTCCATACTTTTATATCGTGGCAATTCATTATCTTTAAGACTCCTTGCATAAACTAGTCCATTTTCACCTTTATATAATACTGGACCAGCATCAAATATATGAATCAAGATAAAATGACACATTTCATGACAAATATAGTCCAAACTAGCCCTATCGCCATTTACTGCTTTTTCATATACTGTTTCACGTATTTTAATACAGTAAACATCGTTGCCTTCTGGAACTATTTCTGCCATCACATTTGTCTCAAATTCATCATCGGACAAAACGCAATAATAAAGATTATTAGAAAATTTATCAATTAACTTTTCAAGTGCTTTTAAAACAGGAAATTTAACAGTCTTAATTTTTAACAATCTTCTAACAAATTTAGATATTTCTCTTATCTGCATTCTGCTCAAAGATAATCTTGATTCATAATCCATTACTTGTCCTCCTTTAAAATGTTGAAGATAGATTGAATCTCATCTTCATCTAATTCAGGAAGCTTTCTTTGAAATTGTACTGCCAACTTTTTTTGTGTTAATGGAACATTCTCTACATCAATTCTGACATTCTTCTTATCTTCACAATATGCATCATAAAGTTCATCATATTTTGAGCCTGTTAAATCATAATGCTTAGATAATTCGTCCACCCAATTATCTGGTACACTTTTACTGCCTGTTAAAACAGCTGAAACAAAAGACGTAGTAACGCCTAATAATTGAGCAATTGATAATAAGTTTTCATCATGGTCAATCATTTCTTTTCTAACTATTTTTCCAAATTTTGTGTAGCCCATATTTTTGCTCCTTTAGTAATCATTATTTTTGACGTCTTTTTTTGATTACAACAATAGTATACACCTAACGAATGGCATTGTCAACGCTGTTTGATAAAAAATTAACCTTAAGGTTGATTTAATTACATTTAAATCTTTCATTTTATAAAAATATCTTCGAAAAATATAAAAAGTGTCACGTATGTCACATTGAGGTGGGATACTTGAAAATAAATATTCTCTTATATATGTTAATATATCATAAGTAACAGTTTAACAATTTATATCTATATATTAATACATTAAGGTACTTCTACCACTATTTATAATAAAAAAGGGCTAAAACCCATAACAATTGTAGTTTTAGCCCCTAAAGAAAAAAAATATGCCAAAAAGCATATTCGATGCAAGAAAAATGGAGGCCCCGAGCGGATTCGAACCACCGATCAAGCAGTTGCAGTGCCATGCCTTACCACTTGGCTACAGGGCCATTTTTAATTGCTTTATTATTTTACCAAAATCAATGGTTATTGTCAATATCAAACGTTCAAAAAATATTTTTATTTTTTTGGCACTCACATATTGACGGTGCCAATTTATGTGATATAATAATATTGTATTAAAAAGGAGGTCATAATATGGAACAAGAACAAAACTATGAACAAGATGAAAATATCCTAGAAAAGTTTGGACGTAACCTAGTAGATCTTGCACGTGAAGGTAAGATAGACCCTGTTATTGGTCGTGATGAGGAAATAAGACGTATAATTAAGATCTTATCTCGTAAGACTAAAAACAACCCTATTTTAATCGGTGAGCCTGGTGTTGGTAAAACAGCAATTGTTGAAGGCTTAGCAAGACGTATCGTTGCAAATGATGTCCCTTTAACTTTAAAGGATAAAACTATATATGAACTAGATATGGGTGCCCTAATCGCTGGTGCAAAATATCGTGGTGAATTTGAGGAAAGACTAAAGGCAGTCTTAAAGAAAATTAAGGATTCTGATGGAAATATCATTCTTTTCATCGATGAGATTCACTTAATTGTTGGTGCTGGTAAAGCTGATGGTGCACTAGATGCCGGCAATATGCTAAAGCCTATGCTTGCAAGAGGTGAACTACATTGTATTGGTGCTACAACATTGAAGGAATATCGTCAATATATTGAAAAGGATTCAGCCTTAGAAAGACGTTTCCAACAAATTTTAGTACCTGAGCCTACTGTTGAAGATACCATTTCTATTCTTCGTGGTCTTAAGGAAAGATTTGAGCAGCATCATGGAACTCACATAACTGATAATGCCATTGTTGCCGCTGCAACATTGTCAAATCGTTATATTACTGATCGTTTCCTACCAGATAAAGCAATTGACCTAATCGATGAGGCTTGTGCTTCTATTCGTATGGAAATAGATTCTAAGCCTCAGGTTTTAGATGATGTCGATCGTAAGATTACACAATTAAAGATAGAGCAAATTTCCTTAAGTAAGGAAACAGATCCTGCTTCTTTAAATCGTTTAGAAAATGTTAAAAAGGAATTAGCTGAGCTTGATAAAAAAGAACGTGAGCTAACTGATAAGTGGCAAGCTGAAAAGAAACAAATCAACATTATTAAGGAAAAGAAAAAACAACTAGATCAATATAAATTTGAACTAGAGCAAGCCTTCAATAATGGTGATTACCAAAAAGCTTCTAAGCTACAATATCAAACAATTCCTGCCCTACAGCATGAAATTGATGAATATCAGGAGGCTAACAAGGACGATCGTATGCTTAGTGAAAATGTCCGTGAAGAGGACATTGCCGCTATAGTTGCTAAATGGACTAATATTCCAGTATCAAAACTAATGCAGGGTGAAAGAGAAAAGATTCTTTCCTTAAAAGATACTCTTAAGGAAAGAGTTATTGGTCAGGATGAAGCTGTTGAGCTTATTTCTGATGCAATTATAAGACAACGTGCTGGTATTAAGGATGAGCGTAGACCTATTGGTTCCTTCCTCTTCTTAGGTCCTACTGGTGTAGGTAAAACCGAGCTTGCTAAGGCTTTAGCTGAGGCACTATTTGACAGTGAATCTCACATTGTAAGACTAGATATGAGTGAGTATATGGAACCTCATAGCGTCGCAAAGCTAATTGGTGCTCCACCTGGATATGTCGGCTATGATGAAGGTGGTCAGTTAACCGAAAAAATTCGTCGTAATCCATATTCAATCATTTTGTTTGATGAAATTGAAAAGGCACATAAGGATGTCTTTAATATGCTTCTTCAAATTCTTGATGATGGTCGTTTAACTGATGCTCAGGGTCGTGTTGTTGATTTCAAGAACACAATCATTATAATGACTTCAAACCTAGGTAGTGAAATTCTTCTTGAAAATAAGCCTGATACAAAAGAGCGTATTGATGCTCTTCTAAAGAGCTACTTCAAGCCAGAGTTTTTAAACCGTATCGATGAAATCATTACCTTCAGACCACTAGATAAGGATGTTCAGATGAAGATTGTAACAAAGCTTTTACGTGAGCTTGATCAAAGATTAATTGAACAAGGTATTAATATTACTTATACTGATACCTTAAAGAAGGCTATTTTGGATAATTGCTTTGACGTAACCTATGGTGCTCGTCCACTAAAGAGATACATTCAAAAGGTTATCGAAACCTACATTGCTACTAAGATTATTAAGGGTGAAATCAAACCAAACACTCCTTATGTTCTAGATTGGCAACGTAACGAGCCTGTCCTTTTAAATAAATAAATTAATAAATATAAAAAACAGCTACAAGATTAATTCCTGTAGCTGTTTTTTTAATTCTTAGGAAGAATTAGATAAAACACTAAATATAAAACAATAATACACGCAATAATAACAATTGATACTTTAAATGTAGCTGAAAGTAAAACTAACAAGCATCCTGTAATTAACAAGATTGCACTCGCAACAAAAAATACAAGTAAGCCATCATTATTATTAGAATTTTTTAATGCTGTAGTAAGAATAACAACTAAAAAGCCTACAATTGTTAAAACAGTCGCCCACCAAAAATCATTCGTATAATTATTATAGCTTGTTGTAAATGCAACAATACCAAATAAAATCAAAGCTAAAAATTCAATTGCTAGTGTTTTTTGTTTATTCATGCTTTTCTCCTTTTTCTAAACGAAGCATAACATAATTTTTAATTAACTCTACACATTTTTCAACACCAATACTAGAATTAATACATAAATCGTAGCTATTAGCATCTCCCCAGTTTTTATCAGTATAGAAGTTATAATAATTCTTACGCTTCTTATCCATCTTTATAATTGTATCCTTAGCCTTTTTAGGATCCATATTATAATACTTAACCGCACGATTAACACGATCCTCAATAGGAGCATCAATGAAAATACTAATTACGTTAGGATTATCCTTTAATACATAATCTGCACATCTACCAACAATAACAGCACTTTCAGTTTGAGCAATCTTTCTAATTGTATCAAATTGAGCTAAGAAAACCTTTTGACCCATTGACACATCAAAGCCCATTCCGCTTGGATAGATTCCACTAAAGAAGCCATCCTTTTTCTCATCATAATTCTCAAAAATAGCTTGATTTAAGCCACTCTCTTGAGAAGCCTTAGCTAAAAGCTCATTATCATAAAAATTAACATTTAATGCTTCAGCTAAAAGACGACCAACAAATCTACCTCCACTTCCATATTCACGACCAATGGTAACTATAAAATTCATACAAATTACATCCTTTCCTTGGTTTTACCTCTATTAATATTATACAACATATTCTCACATTTTTTAAGTACTTAATTTTCAAAAGTTAAAACTATTAACATTAAAATTCACTTTAAAATTAACATTTTAAAAAAAATCGTCAAAAAGCAAAAAAAACAGTTGACTTTATATTTACTTATGATATAATAAAAAAGCAGCGAAAAACTGGCCCGTTGGTGAAACGGTTTAACACACATGCCTTTCACGCATGCATTTATGGGTTCGAACCCCGTACGGGTCACCAGTTAGATATTTAACACACATTAATTTGTGTGTTTTTTTATATAGAAAAAGGCTAGAACTTTCTAGCCTAATAATTAATTTTTTCAACAATTTGATAGCATACCTTAGCTGACATTAAAGCCATTTCTGTTTCAAAAGCACTATAATCAGCAATTTGTGATTCGCCCTCAATTTCATCAGAAATATATCTAATGGCTATAAAAGATGTTTTAAGCTTCATACAGGTTTGAGCAATTGCTCCACCCTCCATTTCACAAGCCATGACATCTTCAATGTGCATTTTTTCATATTCAGCCTTTTTAGAAACAAATTTATCAGCTGTTAAGGCTGTACCACATTTATATGAAAGCCCTAAAGCCTTTAGGGCTTTTTTTGCTTCAATAAGTAAATTATCATCAGGGGTATAAAATAAAGGACTACCAGGCACCTGACCAAGCTCGTAGCCAAAGCAGGTTACATCAACATCAGAATAAGCAAATTTAGTAGGAATCACAATATCCTTAGGCTTAGTAAGAGCTGTACCACCAGCAATTCCTGTATTAATTATTTTATTACAACCAAATTTCATAATAAGAATAGTTGTAGCAATGCTTGCATTAACCTTACCAACGCCACATTTAGTAATAACAACATCATTATCACCAATTTTGCCTGAATAATAAAGGCTACCAGCTATCGAAATTTGTTTATATTCCTTAAGATTGTTTTTTAAAAAATCAACCTCAACATCCATCGCACCAATAATACCAATCATTTTTATTCTTCCTTTCTTGCTAAATCCTTTAATCTAGCAGCAATAAAATCAACTGCAACCTCGTGTGAAAAATCATTAGGAATAATTATATCAGCATATCTTTTTGTAGGAGCAATAAAGACATCATATGATGGCTTTACAGTCGCAAGATATTGCTTTATAACCTCCTCCATACTTCTTCCACGCTCTTTAATATCTCTTGTTAATCTTCTAATAAATCTAATATCTGCATCACTTTCAACAAATAGCTTAATACTAGCTAAATTTCTAATTCTTTCATCATATAAAGCAAAAATACCTTCAAATAATATAATCTTTGTTGGCTCTAGGGTAATATATTTATTACTAACACGATTATGCTCCTTAAAATCATAAACAGGCATATTTATACTTTTCCCATCTAGTAACATACATAAATGCTCGTACACCAAATCTAGGTCAACAGAATTAGGATGATCATAATTAACCTTTTTTCTATCCTCAAGACTTAAATGTGATAAATCCTTATAATAATTGTCAGTTTCAATCACACTTAAATCCTCGTTAGAAAACATTGCCTTAACCTTTTGAACAACAGTTGTTTTTCCTGAGGCGGTTCCCCCAGCAATACAAATTAAAATTGGCTTCATTACTACAACCTCCCTAGCATAGCCTTAATTTTTCCACTTTTTGTTTTTTCCATAATTGAAAAAACCTTCATTCTCCCTTTAGTTCTAACACTTACAACATCATTAGCGGCAAGCATTTTACTTGGGTTTTGGCATAAAACATGATTAAGCTTAACAAAACCACCACTTATTAAATCAAATGATTCCGCTCTTGATAAATGATAAACCTGACTAATACATAAGTCAAGCCTCATACTAGCCAAAAAATATAATTTGGTCTCGTATTCTTCACTAAAGGAAACATTAACATTTTCCCTTTCCTCTAAAGAAAACCTAATATTTTCTTTTTTAACCTCATTTATTAAAAAATCCTTCATTTCCGAAACTACTGCAACAAAATATTTATTATCTGCAAAAACAATATCACCAATAACATCTCTTTTAATACCAAGTGACATCAATGCACCCAAAATGTTTTTATGACCAAGACTTATAAATCTTTTATCATAGCATACCTCTAATATCGTAATCTTAAAATCAGGATTTATAGGAAAGGGAGCAATAATGCATCTCTTATATTCACCATCATTAAATCCAGATGAAAAATAAACATTTAATGAATCACCAATATATCTTTTTACTAGTTCCTGTTCATGAAGATCTAAAAATCTAAAAAGAGTAATTCTATTATTAAATTCGGCATTTACCTTAGCATCCTTAAGGTTAGCTAAAAAAATTTCTTCTTTATCCATACTACCAAACCATCATCCTAAAGAAAAAAGACATTTCTGTCTTTTATTTTTTTTCATCAAATCTTCCAATACCAACAATATCATCAACTGGTAAAGAAAATAATACTCCATTACCTTCACTTGAAATACCAGCTACATTCTTTATAGCATCCATTATAACATGTTTGTTATCATTTAAGCTTAAAATTAAAACAATATCAACAGCATCATGAAGGGTAACACCAAGAAAATGCTCAGCCTTGTCATTACAAACTCCACGGCCATTAACGATAGTACCACCGGTTGCTCCTGCTTCTCTTGCAGCATCTAAAACACTATCAGTTAGCTTTTGCTTTACACTACATACAATTAAAACATATTTGTTCTCCATAAGCTTTACACCCTTTCTATGCGTTTCTTCCTTTTTAATAGGAGTTGATAAGATTGTATTATTTATAACACTAGATATACTATTAACAGGTAAACTAAAGGCAATACCATTACCAGGTAAATATAGCTCAAATCTTCTAGCTATTTCCTTAAGAATTTTAATTTCCATATCATCTGGTATCAAACTAATTAAAACATCCTTAGAGGTACTACCAAGTCCAAAATATGATAATAAATTAGTTTTAGCTGTTCCTACACCCATAGTTTCAAAATTAATACCGACACAGGTTTCATTTATATAATTAGAGATCTTATCTCCAGTTTGGTGATTAACAATACTAATAAGCATTTTAACTCTTCGATTAGACTGCTTTTTCTTTTTATCTTCCATCATTAATCACCTCATCATAATCGATAATAGTTTCTTCTTCACTATATAATGAATTAGTTAAACGATTAGATTTTATTTTATAAATAAGACCACTTATCTCAATAGAAATAATTGGCGTTAAGGCTACAAAGGCCACACAGCCAAAGGCATCAGTCATAACGTTACCACCAACAGCTACACAAGCTCCTATAGCCATTGGTAAAACAAAGGCTGAAACCATCGCTCCTGAAGCAACACCGCCTGAGTCAAAGGCAACACCCGAGAAAAACTTAGGAATAAAGAATGTTAATGCAAGAGCAATAATATAAAGAGGAATTAAAAACCATAAAATTGAAATACCTGTAATTACTCTAAGCATCGCTAGGCCTACCGCAAGGGCAACACCAATTGAAAGGCTTAGCATCATAAATGAAGCTGAAATTGCACCACTTGACATTTGTTCAACCTGTTTAGTTAAAACGTGAATTGCTGGCTCAGCAGAAACCACGAAATAACCAATCAAAAGTCCTAGAGGCACTAATAAAATACCATGCCATATACCACCAAGTGTACTACCAATTTCTATACCAATTGGCATAAATCCAACATTTGCTCCTGTCAAGAATAAAACAAGGCCAATATATGTGAATAATAAGCCAATACAAATTCTAATAAGCTGTTTTTTAGAAAATGGGCGATTAATTAACTGAAATAAAATGAAGAAAACAATAATTGGACATAATGCTAAGCCAACCTCCTTCATATAGTCAAAAATTCCGTGTCCATATAGGAATAAAACATCCTTGGTTGTAGTAGGATTAATAACCTCACTAAGTTCATAGTTTCCACCCTCAAGTTTGAATACAATGCCAAGTATCATAGTAGACAAAATAGGTCCTACACTACAAAGAGCAACTAAGCCAAATGAATCATCCTGGCTACCCTTTGAAGAGTTAATAGAGGCAATACCTACACCAAGAGACATAATAAATGGAACAGTCATTGGTCCTGTAGTTACACCGCCAGCATCAAATGAAACAGCAATAAAGCTTTTAGGAACAAAAATAGTTAAAATAAATATAGCTGTATAAAGAACAATAAGCATTATATTTAACGGTATCTTAAAAATAATTCTTAATACTGCAAAGCATAAAAATATTCCAACGCCAATAGAAACTGTCAAAATTAAAACCATATTATCAACGCCATTAACCTGATTAGCAAGTATTGATAAATCAGGCTCAGAAACAGTTACAATTATTCCAATAATTAAAGAAATAAAAGAAATAATCCAAATGTTTTTAGATTGGGCCATCCTCTTACCAAGCTTCGAACCAATTGTAAGCATACTAAGATCTGCACCAATTCCAAATAGTGCCATTCCAATAATAAGAAATATAGCACCTACCACAAATGACATAAAAGTACCACTTTGCATATTTACTAAGCTAATGCTTAATAAAAGAACTATTAAAGTGATTGGCATAATTGATGAAAAAGATTCTTTAATCTTAAATTTGATTTGTTCAATCACTTTTTTCACCCCATTTTTAATGATTAAATTCGTCAAATTGGCAATATTCATCATTAATAACATTACTAGCGATGTTATTAGAATGATCGCCTATTCTTTCTAGATTTGATAAAATATCAACATAATAATCAGTACTTGAAACACTACATACCCCATTATTAATACGTAAAATATGCTTTTTTCTAAATACCTCTTCCATTTTATCAACCTTTTCTTCATTTGGAGAAACACCAAGAGCCATATCCTTATTCCAAGATGCAAGCGATAAAATTGATGAATGAACCATATCATCTAAGGTATCATACATTGTCTTTAAATCCTCAGCGCCCTCAGTAGATAATGTTTGCTTATCTTCATATCTTTCATTAAAGAAATCGACGATATTTGTACAATGATCGCCTATTCTTTCCAAATCCTTTATTGTATCAAGATATTTAGATAATTTATTTGATGTATCCTTATCTAAGGAATCAATTAAAGTAAATTTAATTAAATAATCATGAATTCGTTTATCAAGGCTATTAATTTCTTGTTCATAATTATCAGCCTTTTCTTTGGTACCTGGAATATTTGTAAATGAAAAATTCTTTGTTAAATTAAAATATTCAATAGTTCTTTCACCCATATAATCAACAGCTTTTTTAGCAAACTCAATTGCTACAGCCGGAGATCTTGATATTAAAGAATAATCACTAAGTCCATGAATTATTACATTTTCTTCTTCCTTATCCTTAATAACCTTATTAGCAATCCATACCAAATACTTAATAAAGAAGAATAATATAAATGTTGAAACCAAATTAAAGATAATATGAGCTACTGAAATCGTCATCTTGGCAGATAAATGCATCTTTATCTCAAGCCAATGAATAAATGGAGCATAAGCCCATCTTAGTAAAATCATAAAAATCAAAGCACCAATTATATTAAATAATGCGTGAACAAGAGCCGTTCTTTTAGCCTCAACAGATGACCCCCAAGCAGCAAGGACAGCCGTAATGCATGTACCAATATTGGCACCAAGTAAAATAGGAATAGCACCTACAAGGCTTAAATTACCAACAGCATATAGTGATTGTAAAATACCAATTGCTGCCGCACTTGATTGAATTAAGGCTGTAAAAATAATACCAACAAATAAACCAAGAATTGGCCACTGTCCAAATGTTTGGAAAATGTTATTTGCCACATCAGAATATTGCTCCAATATTGAATCAAGTCCTGTAGACATTAGTTCAAGGCCATAAAACAACAAACCAAAGCCTAATACTACATTTCCAAGTTCCTTAACCTTAGTCTTTTTAGAAAAGAAAATTATAAATGAGCCAATAGAAACAAACACTAAGGCATATTTTGATACATCAAGGCTTATTAAAACCGATGTAACTGTTGTACCAATATTTGCTCCCATAATTACACCAACAGCCTGAGGGAAGGTCATAAGACCAGCACTAACAAGTCCAACAGTAAGAGCTGTTGTACCAGATGATGATTGAATTAAAACCGTAACAAAAGCACCAACTAAAATTCCTTTAAATGGGGTGTTAGTAGTTTTTTCAATAATCATCTTTAACTTATTCCCAGCTAATCTCTTTAAGCTATCACTCATTAAATTTATTCCAAATAGGAATAAAGCTAGACCACCAATAATTTTGATAATAGTAAACAGCATACTAAAATCCGACGTTGCAAGAAACATAAGGGCCTCCCTATTTCATTTACTCAATATTTACCAAATCTTTACATAATCAATAATACCATAAATAATTAAATAAATGCAACAACATTTTATTAATGTAAGCACTTTACTTTATTACTCTTCTACACTTGCAAATTGAGAATTATATAATTCGGCATAAAAACCATTTTTTTCTAATAATTCATTATGAGTACCGGTTTCGATAATTGAACCATTTTTCATAACAATTATTTTAGTAGCGCTCTTAATTGTTTGCAAACGATGGGCAATCATAAATGTTGTTCTTCCCTGCATCAAATTGTTAAAAGCATTGGAAACAAGGATTTCTGTTCTAGTATCAATATTTGAGGTTGCTTCATCTAATATTAGGATATTAGGTAAGGCAAGCATTAATCTTGCAATACATAAAAGCTGTTTTTGACCAACAGATAATCCCTCAGCATCAGAAATAACAGTATCATAGCCATTAGGCATTCTCATTATAAAATTATGGGCATAGCTTTTTTTAGAAGCCTCAATCACCTCATCTCTTGTTGCACCATCCTTAGCATAAGCAATATTATCATAAATTGTGCCTTGAAATAGCCAAGTATCCTGTAATACCATACCAATATTATTTCTAAGACTTTTTTTAGTTATTTTAGCTGTATCATATCCATCAAGATAAATATGACCAGAATCAATATCATAAAATCTCATTAATAAATTAATAAATGTCGTTTTACCACAGCCAGTTGGTCCAACAATAGCAATTAAATCACCCTTTTTAACATCAAGATTAAAGTTTTGAATTAAAGGCTTATCCTTGTTATATGAGAATGCAACATTCTCAATTTTAATATTTCCCAAAACATCATTAATGCTAACTAAAGTTTGATCCTCATGCTCAATCTCCTCGTCTAAAAGCTCAAAAACACGTTTAGCACTAGCAAGAGAATTTTGAAGTTCAGCAACAACAGCACTTATTTCATTAAATGGCTTTGTATATGATGAAGCATATGATAAGAATATATATAATGTTCCAACACTTATTGAGCCCTTAATTGCAAATAACGCACCAGCAACACCAACACTAGCATAAACAAGTGCATTAATAAATCTTGTTGTCGGATTAACTAGTGATGATAAAAATTGAGCCTTAACACCACATTTATGAAGTCTTTGATTAATTTCTTTAAATCTTGCAATACTATCATCCTGATAATCGTAGGCTACAACCAAATGTGATTGCTCAAACATTTCATTCATTAAACCTGACATCTCACCCTTAATTTTTGATTGCTCCTTAAATACCTTATAGCTTAGCTTAGCAATTAAGGATGCACATATTAAAGAAAGTGGAGTTAAAACGATAACTACAATCGCAATCGGCCAAGAAATACTAATCATAAAGCCTAAGGTGAAGGCAATAGTTAAAACACCACTCAAAAGTTGAGTGAAGGTTTGAAGCATTCCATCACTAATTTGATCAATATCAGTAGTAATCCTTGATAAAATATCACCATGAATATGATGATCAATATAAGCAATTGGTAAATTAGTTATTTTAAAGAAGGCATCATTACGCATTCTATAAACAAGCTTATAGATAACATCATAAATTATAAAATTTAATAAATAATTAGCTAAAGCACCTATACTTAAAATACCAAGTAGCGCATAAATTATTTTCATTACTAAATCAAAATCAACGTTGTTCTTTTCTGTCATTGCATCAATTGCCTTACCAACAATAATTGGAATAAACAATGTTGCTGCTACACTAATAATGGCGAAAATAAATGCTAAGATAAGAAGCCAAGCTTCCTTTTTTGAATATCCGATAATTCTTCTTAAAGTTGACATTAGTTATTACCTCCCTCTTGGGAAATATAAATATCTTTATAAACACTAGAGGTTTTTAATAATTCCTCATGCTTACCTATTCCCACAATTTTAGCATCATCCATTGCTAAAATAATATCACTATTTTTAATAGAGGTTACACGAGCAGAAATAATAATAATTGTTAGATTTTTATTTAATCCTCTTATAGCTTTTCTTAATTCATAATCTGTTTTATAATCTAGAGCACTAGATGAATCATCTAAAATCAAAACCTCAGGCTTTCTAACAAGAGCTCTTGCAATTGATAATCTTTGCTTTTCTCCTCCTGAGAAATTTTTTCCTCCCTCTAAAACAATTGTGTCTAATCCCTCAGGCTGACGCATAACAAAATCGTAAGCTTGAGCATTTTTTAAGGCTTCAATAATTTCATCATCGCTAAATTCCTCACCAAAGCAAATGTTATCCCTAATAGTTCCATAAATTAAAGAGCTTTTTTGTAAAACAGGAATTATTCTACTATGAAGGTAAGTCAAATCATAATCCTTTAAATTATTACCATTAAAATAAATAACCCCCTCATTTGGATCATAAAAACGATCTAATAAACGAATAATTGTAGATTTACCACAGCCAGTTGAGCCAATTATTCCTACCATTTGCCCCTCTAAAATTTTAAAACTAGCATTTTCTAAGGCGTTATTAGCATCCACATTATAAGCAAATGAAACATTATCAAAAACAATTTTTTCATTCGCAGATCCTGAAGCAAGAGTACCATTTTTAATACTTGATGAAGCAGCAAAAACCTCATTTATTCTACTAGCAGAGGCAGAAGCCTTAGTAAATATAACAACTAAATTAGCAACAACCACTATAGCTACTAAAATTTGATTCATATAATTAGCCAAAGCCGTCATATCACCCTGCGAAATAGTTCCACTATTAACTCTAAATGATCCAAAATATAAAATTAAAACAATAGCCACATTAACAATAATAGAAATAATTGGATTTAATAAAGCACTAATTCTTCCAACTTTTATTGAATCACGTTTTAAATCATTTGAAGATACATCAAAACGATTTTCCTCATATATTTCCTTAGAAAAAGCTCTTACTACTCTAGCACCACTTAGGTTTTCCTTAGTGATAGTTGTTAA
>CALCWU010000033.1 GCA_937905855.1 uncultured Mollicutes bacterium | reverse complement strand
ATGGATGCAATCACCTTTTTAATTACTGGTGGTGACACAGCATTTAACCTTGCAGCAAATGAAAAGGGTAAGCGTGATTTACGAGGCTATGTTAAATGCAAATTAGGAATCGATGACAAGGAATATTTACGTGATGGTGATGTTAGTGGTCACATAGCTTTAGAGTTTTATGATGAAGGAGCTGATGAATCATTTACAATTGGTACTGTAATTGATGCCTTTGGCGACTTAACTCCTGTTAAAACAATTTTCTATTATGTTAATAAACCAATGGATGATTCTTTCTTCATTTCTGAAAATAAAGCTATTTATGGTACGGTAGAATTTAGAAAGCATAATACTGATTTTGAATTCTACTTAACTAAGAAGGAAGCTAAGCGTGGCTTTAGAACAGCATTTGGTTCAATTAATGAGGATTTCTTTAAATTGATTCCTAAGGCACTTGCGTTTAAGCCAATTCCTGATGTTAAAGAATTTATTTATCAAAATATTCTTGAGGAAAAAGAAATTGACGTATCAGCAATTAAGGATTCAATTCGTTCTTATAAAGAACTAGAGGCAACCTTAAAGGTTATTAAAACCAAAATTGAAGATTTAAAAAATATTGAAAATCTTTATAATGAGGTTTTAAAAATAAATGAAAATAAGGATTATTACCAATACATTCTAAAATTATTAGAGTCTACTGGTATTAAAGAAGAATTAGAAAAGGCTAAAAGCGGTATTGTCCAAAATGAAGCTTTACAAAAATCAAAGGAAGAAAGTATTTTAAGAATCCAAAAAGAAATGGATGCCTTAGATGAAGAAAGTAAAGAGATTTATAATGCCTTAAAGAATGATACTAATTTTAAAAATGCTGAATACATTAATAAGAAGATTAATGAATGTCGTCAAAAGATTAATGAATATCAATTCGTTGAAGAAAGATTTTTAGGCAGTGTTGCTTCATTAAAAGAAAACGTTAATAAATTACGTAAAATATCAAATAATAAGATTTATACTGATCTTGCTAACATGAGTCTTGTGAAGATGACTGAGCATGATGTTGAATCGACAAAAATTATGCTTTCAGATATTTCTAAGCGTATTTCTTCAATTGTTGCTTCATCAAACCAAACTGTTGGTAAGCTTGAGCGTGAGTTAGATGATTTGAAAAAGGAAATGAATGAAATAAGAATTACCCTTGGTAGCTTAAATCAAAATAATGTTCCTTATCCAACTGCCTTAGTTCAAATGCGAAACGAAATTCAATCTGCTTTAAAGAGAATTTATAATTATGATGTTTCAATTTATTTCTTTGCAGATTTAGTTGATATTACAGATTACGAATGGGCTGATACTATTGAAATGTATTTAGGTAATCGTCGTTTCAATATGATTGTTGAGCCAAGATATTATGATCAGGCTTTGCAAATATTTGCAAGAATAAAAAATAACTATCGTGTTTATGGTATAGGTCTTGTAAATACTAAACAAATTACTAAATTTAACCGTTTTGAACCTAATTCTTTAGCTTCAATTATGAAAAGTGAAAATATGGACGCTCAACGATATATCAATATGACCTGTGGAAACGTTATAATGTGTTCAAATGAAATGGAGCTTGAGCGTTTCCATACATCTGTAACTAAGGATGGTTTATTATATACTAATTATACTGTTACAAATCTTAACCCTAATATTGCTAAGCCATATATGGGTAAAAATGTTGTGGCAATGCAAAAGGCTCAATGGGAAGCTAAGGCTGAAGAAACATTATTAAAATATAATGAGCTAGAGGAACAAATTTCTAATGCTAGAAATGAAATTGAAATTGTATCTAATATTGATTTCCAAGCTTTAATTAGAGACCTAGATGGTGCTTATAATTTACAAATGGAGGAAGTAACTCTAAAGAATTTATTACAAGAAAAGGAACGTCAAGATGAAATGACAGCTTCCGACCTTGAGGATAGATATAATAAGGTTATTGCTAGCATAAAGAATAATGATATGCTTAAACAGCAAACTTCTCAAGAAATTGGAAATATAAAACAAAAGATTGCTTCTCTAAAAGAAATTGTAGAAGAAAAAACAGCATTAATTAGTCAAAATGAGGCTAATTTAAAGAATTTAATAAATAATAATTTTGAATTAGAAAGAAATGCTAAAGAAGAATGTGAAGGCGTCTTAAAGGATATGCGCTTTGATAGTGCTGTTAAGCATTTTGAGGATTTATATAAAACCGAAGAAAATTCATATACTCAGGCTTCAGATACTCTTCATACAAAGCAATATGAGTATATTAATACATATAGTTCAACTTATTCAATCGGTAATTCGGAAATGCCTAAGTTCGAGGCCGAGCTTTCTAAGCTTCAAAAAAGTGAGTTAATTACTTATGAACAAAAGGTAAGAGAAGCTCGTGAAGCTGCTGAAATTGTCTTTAGAGAGGATTTCTTAGCTAAGCTTAGAAACAATATTAAAACAGCAGAAGCTGAAATTCAAAAGATTAATGATACCCTATCTACTATTAAATTTGGTAATGATTCATATGAATTTGTTTTCCCTAAGAGCAATGAATATTCACAATTCTATGAAATGGTTACATCTGATTTATCTACAACTGAAGAAGGTATACTATCATATGATTTCCAAGCGCGCTATGAGCAACAAATTACTGAACTATTTGAAAGCTTATCAGTAGATGAGACAAATAGTAATGGTGCAATAAATAAATTCACTGATTACAGAACATATATGGATTATGATATTAAAATCACTAATGAGCGTGGAGAGACAATGTCATATTCTAAGGTTTTCAAGGAAAAATCAGGAGGAGAAACCCAAGTACCATTCTATGTAGCAATTATTGCTTCATTTGTAAGAGTTTATACAAAGAATAATGGTAGACTTGGTGATTCAATTGGTCTTGTAATGTTTGATGAGGTTTTCGATAAAATGGATGCAGCCCGTATGCATGCGATGATGAACTTTATTACTTCTATGCCATTACAGGTTATAATTGCTTGTCCGCCTCAACGTATGAGCCTTTTAAATAAATATGCTGATACTACTTTAATTATGGTTCGTAAAGGAAGCAAAGCGCAGGTTTTACCGATGATTACTACTGATGAGGATACAGTAGGGGAGGATGAAGAATAATGGGTCTATTTTCAAAAAAGGATGAATATTCTAAAAGAGCAGAGCAAATAAATGAAACTGAAGAAACTGCTGCTGATCGTATAATTTTTGAGCAAATTGAAAATGATGATGAAAGAGCTGCTAAATTAGTAGATGAAATGAAGGAAGGCAAGCCTTTAGTTATTAATTTAGATAATTTAGAGTTTATTGAAAAAAATAAATTCTTAGCCTTTTTTGCTGGTGCATGCTATGCACTTGGTGGTAGAACTATTAAAATAAATGAGGTTACCTATTTATTTGCAAGAAAAGAAGATTATTTAGATGGTTCTTTAAAGGAATTTGTGGAAAATATCTAATTAGGCCTTGAAAAAAATAAATAATTTTAATATAATAATAAATAAGTCGAATGCTAGACGAAAAATTATTTAAAGTTTTTTAGCGAGCTACGTATGGTGAAAGGTAGTAAAATTGTTAATTTTTGGATCACTAGTTAGATGATATGAGGATAAGTCATATCCGAGCTTCCGCGTTAAGGATTTGAGTGCGATTATTTAATAATCGAATAAAGGTGGTACCACGTTAATAAGCGTCCTTTTAATTAAGGATGCTTTTTTTATTTGAAAGGAGAATTTAGAAATGACAGAAATTAAAGATACACTTTATATGGGTCAAACAGCATTTGAAATGCGTGGAAATTTAGGTGTTAAAGAGCCTAAAATTCAAGAAAAATGGAAGAATATGGATCTATATAATGAAATAATTAAACAAAATGAAGGTAAGAAGGAGTATACACTTCATGATGGCCCTCCTTACGCAAATGGCGATATCCATGTTGGTCATGCGATGAATAAGGTATTGAAGGATATTGTAGTACGTTATCATAATATGACTGGCTATAAGAGCGTATATATTCCAGGATGGGATACTCACGGTTTACCAATTGAAAATGCTTTGCAAAAGGCTGGAGTAAATCGTAAGCAAATGGAAAAAAGTGAATTCCGTAAGCTATGCGAAGAATATGCCTATAAGCAGGTTGAACGTCAAAAGAAGGGCTTTATGCGCCTTGGTGTTTTAGGCGATTTTGATCATCCCTATATTACCTTACAGCATGATTTTGAGCGCGATCAAATTTTAGTCTTTGCTAAAATGGCTGAAAAAGGCTTAATTTATAAAGGATTAAAGCCAGTTTATTGGTCACCTTCAAGTGAATCAGCACTTGCTGAGGCTGAAATTGAATATAAGGATATAACATCAAAATCAATTTATTTTAAGCTACCAATTGTTAATGGTGAGGGTGACTATAAGGATGCATCCTTTATGGTTTGGACTACAACGCCTTGGACATTGCCTGGAAACTTAGCAGTATGTGCTGGCCCTGATATCAACTACACTTTATTTGATTCAAATAAAGGTAAAATGATTTGTGCTACTGATTTATTAGCTAGCTTAACTAGCTTCTTAGAATTAAGCGACGTTAAGGTTTTAGATCAAAAGCAAGGTAATGAGCTTTTAAATTTGAAATATAAGCATCCATTATATGATAGAATTTCTCCAGTTATAAATGCTGATTATGTTACAACAACTGATGGTACTGGTTTTGTTCACATTGCTCCTGGCTATGGTGAGGAAGATTACAATGCTGGTAAGCAATATGGTCTTGATATTTTAGTTTGTGTTAATGATAAGGGTGTGCAAACTGAAGCGGCTGGTAAATATGCAGGATTATATTATGAAGCATCAGAGGATCCAATTATTGCTGATTTAGATGCTTGTGGTTCTTTGTTAAAGCTTTACCCTATTACCCATAGCTATCCACATGATTGGCGTACAAAAAAGCCAGTTATTTTCCGTGCTACACCTCAATGGTTTGCATCAATTGATCCAATTAAGGATGATATTTTAGAAGCAATTAAAAATGTAACTTGGAATCCAAAATGGGGAGAGCTTCGTATTTCTAATATGATCAAAGATCGTCATGATTGGTGTATTTCTCGTCAAAGAGCATGGGGTGTTCCAATTCCAATTTTCTATGCTGAAAATGGGGAGGCAATTTTAGATCAAGAAGTTTTAAAGCATGTTGCTGATTTATTTGGTCAATATGGTTCAAATGTTTGGTTTGAAAGAAGTGCTAAGGAATTATTACCTGAAGGCTTTACACATCCAGGTAGTCCTAATGGTGAATTTACTAAAGAAACCGACATTATGGATGTTTGGTTTGATTCTGGCTCAAGTCATAAGCTATTAGAGCGTAGAGGCTTACAATATCCTGCTGATTTATATTTAGAGGGTTCTGATCAATATCGTGGTTGGTTTAATTCATCTATTATTACAGGTGTTGCGACAACCGGTGTTGCACCTTATAAAACAGTTGTATCTCATGGCTTTATTATGGATGAGCAAGGTCGAAAGATGAGTAAATCATTAGGAAATACTGTTGATCCTGCTAAAATTTGTAATGAATTTGGTGCTGATGTTTTAAGATTCTGGGTAAGTAGTGTTGAATATCAGGCAGATGTTAGAATTGGTAATAATTTAATTAAACAGGTTTCTGATGCTTATCGTAAGGTAAGAAATACAATTAGATTTATGCTAGCAAATACTGCTGATTATGATCCTAAGATGCCTTTAGCATTTGAAGAGCTTGAGTCAGTTGATAAATATATTTTAATTAAGTGGAATAAGCTTTTAGCTGAAACTCGTAAAAATTATGAAGAATTTAATTTTGGTGATGTATATCGTAAGATTAATTCCTTTGTAGCAAATGAATTATCAAGCTTCTTCCTTGACTTTACAAAAGATATTTTATATATTGAACCAGCTGTATCTATGAGAAAAAGATCAACTCAAACAGCAATGTATGAAATTCTTCTAGGATTATTAAAGCTACTTACACCTATTATTCCTCATACTACAAGTGAAGCATATGATACATTAAAATACAAGGAAAAGGCTGATATTGCTTTATGTGATATTCCAACACCAAAGGATTACAGTGCTTATCAGGAGCTTGAAAATAATTTTGATGAATTTATGAAATATCGTGATGTAATCCTAAAGGAATTAGAAGAAGCACGTAATCAAAAAATTATTGGTAAGAGCTTTGCGGCAAAGCAGCTTACAATTACTCTTGATCAAAAGGCCAAAGAAATTTTTAACAGCTTAAATACTAATATTGCTCAAATTTTAATTGTTTCAAATGTTGAGCTTTTAGATGGTAATGAATTTAGTGTCAAGGTTAGTGCTTGTGAAGGCTGTACATGTCAAAGATGCCGTATGATTGTTCCTAAGGTTTTAGATAATGGCTTATGTCAAAGATGTAATGATATTGTTAGTAAATATTTTTAATTTTTAAGGAGGCTTAGGCTTCCTTAAATTTTTTAATATTTACTTTTATAAGGAAAAATGGTAAAATAATTATGGAATTTTGCGATTATTGAGGTGGTAGTAATGAATGTTTGTTATTATTTTTTTAAAGAACAAGTTAGATATTACGATAAAGCTGATGTTTTAGCTTTCTTTCAGTCAATGAAGGAATTTAAAATAGAACAGCAAAATGAAGAATATCATTTAATTTATACGAATGAATTTCTAGATTTTTCAGCTAAATTTGTGTTAGGAAACAAAAGCGTTGTTCCTCATATTGAAAAATTAAATCCGGCATTCTATGATATTAATATTCGTCTAGAGGTTCCAGTTTTATTACCAACCTTCAAGGCTAGCATTTTATTTGATATATGTAAGGAATTATGTCAAAAATTTAATTTTTATATTTATAATGAGTTATATGAGGATGTTTCATCTTTTAGATTACCGATGCTTGTTCAAGCCTATAATAAGATAAAGCAAGCTTATAAAATGAAATATGAAGAAGAATTTCTAGATTATTATAAAGCTTCAGGCAAGGAGCTTGATGCTGTATTTTCTTATATGATTAATAAAACAAAAATAGAGGCTAAATATAAGGATGAAAAGCTAATTGCTCTAGATTATGCATTTTTGGGTGAAAAGGGCGATAGGAATGTTAAGTTTGGTGTTAGATATGATGGCTTTTCACCATTCATTTTACCACCATTTGTTGATTATATTATTTATATGGATAAGGATATTCGCTATATAAAAGCTAGTGAATTTTTAGAAAAATGTGGTAAAATAATAAAAATGGCAGAGACAAATGTTTTTGGTGTAACATATATAACACTTAAGGATATGAAAAAGGTACGCAAAATTTTGAAAAAAACTAAATTTACTTTGATACCAAATACGTTTATTGAAGTTGAACAAACAAAATTATTAGATTTATAAAGGATGATTTATTATGGAAAAAAACAAATATATTGATCATACATTGCTAAAGGCAGTGGCAACAAAAGAAGACATTTTAAAATTATGCAATGATGCATATAAGGAACATTTTGCTTCAGTTTGCGTAAATCCTTGTTATGTTGAATTAGCTCATAGTCTTCTTAAGGGCACAGATGTAAAGGTTTGTACAGTAATTGGCTTTCCTCTCGGAGCAAATACATCTGATGTTAAGGCATATGAAACAACAAGAGCTATCGCAGATGGTGCCGATGAGGTCGATATGGTAATTAATATTGGTGCTGCAAAGGCTCACGATTATGAAACTGTATTAAATGATATTAAAGCTGTTGTTAAAGCTGCAAATGGTGTTTTAACTAAGGTTATTATCGAAACCTGCTATCTAACTGACGAAGAGAAAATTGAGTGCTCAAAGCTTGCTCATGAAGCTGGAGCTGATTTTGTTAAAACATCTACAGGCTTTGGTACTGGAGGAGCAACTGCAAGTGATGTTAAGCTAATGCGTGATACTGTAGGCCCTATAATGGGTGTTAAAGCCTCTGGAGGCGTTAGGAACAAAGTTCAAATGGAAGAAATGATTAATGCTGGTGCCACAAGAATAGGTACAAGTAATGGAGTAACAATTATGGAGGAATATAAAAATGACTAATATACCAACACCACATAACAGCTGTGCAAATAAGGATGACATAGCTAAAATAGTTTTAATGCCTGGTGATCCCCTTAGAGCAAAATTTATTGCTGATACCTTTTTAACAGATGTTAAGGAATTTAACCATGTAAGAAATATGTATGGATATACTGGCTATTACAATGGTAAAAAAATAAGTGTAATGGGTTCAGGAATGGGCATGGCTTCAATTGGCATTTATTCATATGAACTATATAAATTTTATGATGTTGAAACTATTGTAAGAATTGGATCTGCTGGTGCTTATAGTGCAGATTTAGATGTGTATGACACAGTTTTAGTTACTAAGGCTTGGAGTGAATCAACATTTGCTTTAGCTCAAAATGGTTATACTACTCATGAAATGACTAGTAACGAAGAAATAAACAATAAATTAAGAGAAAATGCTAAAAAGCTTAATATTAATTTAAAGGAAGCTTGTATTCATTCATCAGATGTTTTCTATCATGAGGATGCAAAAATTTGGGAGAAGGTTAGAGATGAGCATGGATGCAAAGCTGTAGAAATGGAAAGCTTTGCATTATTCACTAATGCTTTAACCCTAAATAAGAAAGCTGCTTGTCTTTTAACAATTTCTGATTCATTTGTAACTCATGTAGTGACAAGTGCTGAAGAAAGACAAAAGTGCTTTACTAATATGATGAAATTAGCTTTATCCCTAGCTGAATAAAAGAAATTTCA
>CALCWU010000032.1 GCA_937905855.1 uncultured Mollicutes bacterium | reverse complement strand
GAGGAAATTCCTAATTCAATTTCTATTAAGCATCCAGATGAGGATGTATCAAGAGTTTATAATGAGATTGAAATGACAACAAAGGATAAGGAAAAGCTAATAGAAGAGCTTGAAGAGCAAATGAAGAATTATGCTAAGGAGCTTAATTTTGAAGCTGCAGCCGAGGTTAGAGATGCCATTATGGAGCTAAAGCTTGAATTGAAAAAATAGGTGATTATATGCATTCGATAAAAGAATTATTTAAAATAGGTAATGGGCCATCGAGCTCACATACAATAGGACCTAAAAGGGCAGCACTATATGTATTAAATAAATATTCAAGCTTTGATAAAATTGAGGTTATTCTATATGGCTCACTTGCTTTAACTGGTAAGGGCCATTTAACAGATTATATTATTAAGAAAACCTTAGCACCTCATCAGGTTAAGATAATTTTTGATGGCTTAAGTGAGGTACCTCATCCAAATACTATGCGTTTTATAATATATAAAAATAAAGAAATAATTGGTAGCGAAGAAATTTATAGTATTGGTGGCGGAAGCATTAAGATTAAGGGTGAAAGAGCTTCAAAGGCGATAAATATTTATCCTCATAAAAAACTTAAGGATATTACTAAATATTGTGTAGAAAATAATTTAACATTAAGTCAATATGTAGATAGCTTTGAGGATAAAAATATTAATGAGTATCTTGAAAAAATATATAATGTTATGCTTGATTCTATTAACAAAGGCTTAAATAGTGAGGGAGTACTTCCAGGCTCTCTTCAAATAAAAAGAAAAGCTAAGCTTATATATAATGAGATTGATAATGAAGATAAAAATCGTCATAATCTTGTAGCCTATGCTTATGCTGTAAGTGAGGAAAATGCTTCTGGTG
Source organism: uncultured Mollicutes bacterium (assembly GCA_937905855.1). GTDB lineage: Bacteria > Bacillota_I > Bacilli_A > Acholeplasmatales > Anaeroplasmataceae > CAKQDS01. The sequence continues at coordinate 5,699 of CALCWU010000032.1, read as the reverse complement.
GGGAGATTGTAACATCTCCAACCTGTGGAGCTTCAGGAGTTTTACCAGCAGTTTTAAGATACGCAATTGATTTGGATAAATATTCTCATGAAAAAATTATTGATTCCTTAAAGGTGGCTGGGTTAATTGGTAATATTGTTAAATTTAATGCCTCAATTAGTGGTGCGGAAGCTGGATGTCAGGCTGAGGTTGGTACAGCTTGTGCGATGGCTGCTGGCTTTTTAGCTTATTTAAATGATGGTGATTTTAAAAGAATTGATTCAGCAAGTGAGATAGCCTTGGAACATCATTTAGGCTTAACCTGTGATCCAATTAAAGGCTACGTTCAAATTCCTTGTATTGAAAGAAATGCCGTTGCTGCCTTAAGAGCACTTGATGCTTATAAAATTGCTTCATATTTAAACAATAATGATGCCAAAATAACATTCGATTTAGTAGTTGAAACAATGCTTGCTACAGGCAAGGATTTAAGAAGCCAATATCGTGAAACCTCTAAGGGTGGACTAGCTAAAAAATATAATTAATAGGAGAGAATATGGACAATTTAGTTAAATTAAAAATTGAAGCTCTTGATAACTTTGGTAAGGGTGTTGCAAGAGTTAATAATAAAACCTATTTTGTGGAAAATGCTCTTACTGACGAAGAGGTTTTAGCTAAGATAACAGGTGAGTCTAAAAATGTTGTTTTTGCTTCCGCTATAAAGCTTTTAAGTATCAATAAGGATTTAAGAGAAGAAAATATTTGTCCCTATGCTTTAGAATGTGGTGGTTGTGATTTAATGCATCTTAAGTATGCTTCAGAGCTTGTAGTTAAACAAAATCTAGTAGATTCAACTATAAAAAAGATTGCAGGAATTGAGGCAATAGTTAGACCAACAATCAAAAGTGATAATGTTTATCATTACCGTAATAAATGTATTGTCCCATTTCAAGAGATAAATGGTGAGGTTGTTTATGGCTTTTATGCTTCAAGAAGTCATAATGTTATTAAGATAACTAATTGTTTAATTGAACCAGAAATATTTTCAAATATTTTAGAGGATGCAAAAGAGTATTGTATAGAAAATGAAATTAGTATTTATGATGAAAAAACAAATACTGGTATTTTAAGAAATATAATGTTAAGAATTAATAAAAATAAGGAGATAATGATTGTTTTTATTTTAACAAAGAAGGATGCAAGATTTAATTATTTAGCTTTAAAGCTAATGAATAAGTATAATATTACATCTGTATATCTTGATATTAATTCTAAAAGAACTAATGTTGTATTAACTGATGAATTATCACTAATAGCAGGAAATTCGGTTCTTGTTGAGGACATTCTAGGATTAAAATTTAATGTTTCTCCTTTGACATTCCTTCAGGTCAATCATGGTCAATGTGAAAAATTATATAATTGTGCTCTAGATTATGCTAATCTATCAGGAAATGAAGAGGTAATAGATGCTTATTGTGGAATGGGTAGTATTACTCTTAATATAGCAAAAAGAGTTAAGCATGTTTATGGAATTGAGATTGTTTCAAAAGCAATAGAGGATGCGAAAAATGTAATAAAAATAAAGAATTAAATAATATATCTAACGCTACCTTCATTTGTGGTAAATGTGAGGATGAAATTAAAAAGCTTGTTAAGAAAACAAGCATTGATGTCATATTCTTTGATCCGCCAAGAAAAGGCTGTGATCAATCATTCTTAGATACAGTAATTGAAATGAAAATACCAAAAATTATTTATATTTCTTGCAATATTGCAACCTGTGCAAGAGATATTAAATATTTATCAGCTTATGGTTATGAATTAATAGAAGTAACGCCAGTTGATTTATTTTCTAATTCATCACATATTGAAAGTGTTAGCTTACTTTCATTAAAAAAATAGATTTTAAAGAGAGAAGAAAATGATGGAAAGATATTCGAATGAGGTTAATAAATTTTTAGTTAATATTGTTTTGCCAAAGATGGGTTTGAACAAATATTCAGATGATAATATTGATGAAATAATTGAATATATCTCAAAAAATTATGAGGACCCATTATGCTTGGCTGAAGAAGCAGGCGATACTTTAACTGACGAAGATAAAGAATTATTACGTTTAGCAACAAAAACAATTACAGAGATTACCACAAGGTCTGATTGGGAATAATATAGGTGAAAATAAGATGGAAAAATATTCTAAAGAAATTGATGCTTTTTTAAGGAGTAAAATACTTCCTAAATTAGGAATAAACGAATATACAAAAGACAATATTGGAGAAATTGTTGAATATATTTTTGACGAAATTGAAGGACCTCTTTGTGATGCTGAAGAAGCAGGCGATACTTTAACTGACGAAGATAAAGAATTATTACGTTTAGCAACAAAAGCAATTATAGAGATTACCACAAGGTCTGACTGGGAATGATATAGGTCAAAATAAGATGAAATCAAGAGAATTAAACCAAATGTTATTATCAGCTATTCCAGAAATTAAGTCAAAATTTGATGATGAAACTAATTGGCAAGAAGGATTGGATACTGGAAGTTTCATTGTTTTTGAAGATGTATTTTTGCCTTATCTTGAATCAAAAGTTGAACTTGATGATAAAGCGATGATAGAAAAAATATATTCGTTTATTGAAAAACTATGTTATATAGATGATGAATATGTTAAGAATGTCATATATGTTGCAGTTCTTGAAAATTTTTCTAATTTTGAAAATCCAAATCCTTATATAAAATATTTAAAACCAAAAAGTCTTAAAATTTACAATGATAATTATAGTAAAAAATGAGTTTTAAAATATATCAAATAATATATTTGAAGTAATGTTATATTATAATACCAATAATGAATAAGGATATTCTAAATTAATTAGATTTAAGATAAATTACTTAAATATCTTTTTATTGATATTTTTTATAAATTGCTTATAAAACTATACTTGAAAGTAAATAGTATGAAATTATATGACGAAGTCACTTTAACTAAAAATATTGATAATTATGAAATATGTTCTTTAGGAATTATCATTGAATTATATGATGGTCATGCTTATCTTGAAATGTTTGACAAGGATGGTAATGCATTAGGAGTAATATATGATGTTCTTTTAAATTACTTTAAAATTTTGACTACGAATATCTAATAAGTTTATCCTTATTAATAAATATTAAATGGTGATTATTATGAGTGAAAGATGTTATATTTGTATTGAAACTAAAAAAAATGAATATGTAGGTGTTTATTGTCATAATAATGGCGAGATTTATAATACTGGTGAATTATTATTAAAGAATTATAATTCGAGGATTAAAGTAGAAGAATTATTATCATATGGTGATATGTCTATACTTGGAGAGAATATAGAAACATCTGTCTTTTATAAAAGGGATAGAGGTGAATATAATCATGATTTGTCTGCAAAAGCAGTTACGCTTTTGGATATCAATTCTATAGAATCATTAATTAGATATTGTTATATATTTTCATTAGATGATACATGGCAATATTTCATTTGTGGTGGTAAAAATATTAATCTTTTGGATTTAAATGATGTCATATTTATAGAATAATACTTGTTATTTAATTTAATTGTTGATATAATAGTTATGTAAAATTTGCAATTGCACTGCAAAAAAACGAAAATGGTGATAAAATGATTAAAAGATTTATTCAATCAAGTATTGAAGAAGCAATAATGCATTTTCCAGTAGTACTTCTTACAGGTCCTAGACAAATTGGTAAATCAACAATTTTATATAATTCTTTTTTAGCGAAAGGATTCAATTATGTATCTTTGGATGATTCATTAGAATTAATGATGGCAAAATCAGATCCTAAAAGCTTTTTAGATGTGCATAAACTACCATTGATAATTGATGAAGCCCAAAAGGCTCCAGAGCTTTTTAAGGAAATTGAGCATATCGTAAATAAGTCTAGATTGGAAAATGGTAATCTTAAAAGTAATGGAATGTATATATTATCCGGTTCACAAAGAAAAAAGCTATTAGATGAGTCAGAGGAATCATTATCAGGTCGTGTAGGAATATTGGATATGAGTAACCTATCATTAAACGAAATATTAGGTATGGAAAATTCACTATTTGAAATTGATTTAATTAAATGTGCAAATAAGTCACAAAGATATTACTTAAATGATAAAAAAGCATTTGAATATATTGTTAGAGGATTTTTTCCAGTTTTATATGATGATATTAATTTGAAATCACAATTGTTTTATTCATCCTATATAACTACGTACTTAGAAAAAGATTTAAGAGATATTTTAAATATTAATGATGAATTTAAATTTTTAAGCTTTTTAAGGCTCTTGGCTTCAAATACTGGTGAAGAATTAGTATATGATAATTACTCAAAGCAGGTTGGTGTATCAACAAATACAATTAAAAGTTGGATTGCTGCCTTGGTTAAAACAGCTGTTATTTATCTTGTGCAGCCATATAATGAAGAATCAATTGTAAAAAGAGTTGTTAAAAGACCTAAAATGTATTTTTTTGATACTGGATTGGCAGCATATTTATGTGGTGTTGATAGTGCTGAAACTTTAGAAAGAAGCTTTTTAAAGGGAAGGTTTTTTGAAACATTTGTCTTTAACGAAATTAGAAAATCTTTTATGAATTCTGGCATTATGCAGGAATTATATTATTATAGAGATAATGAACAAAATGAGGTTGATTTAATTCTTATAAGAAATGGTAAGATATCATGTGTTGAAATAAAATCAGGACAAAACTTTAATGTTTCTAGTACAAAGGGATTTAAAAAGCTTGAAGCATCTAAGCTTGAGCATGCTAAAAATGCGATAATTTGTACAGCCGATAAGGTTTCTATTTTAAATGATGGTACATTATTATTACCTATATCTTCAATTTGAGATAAGCTTTGGCTTATCTTTTTTTGATAAAATTTGTTTTCAAATATTAAAAATGCTATAATAAGGCTAAGTAAAAAGAGGTGATTTGATTGAAAATAATTCATTGTGCAGACTTGCATTTAGGTTCTAAAATTGCATCAGTTCTTGATAATATTTCTAGTGCAAGAAGGGCAGAGGTTAGAGCCTCATTATCTAATTTAGTTGAATATGCAATAGCTAATGAAATAAAGATTATTTTGTTATCAGGTGATGTTTTTGATTCAGATACTCCCCTAAAGAAAGATAAGGATTATTTTTATTCAATTGTAAGAGAAAATAAAGATATTGATTTTATTTATCTTAAAGGAAATCATGATATTAATACCATAAATGATGATAATCTTCCTAATCTAAAAACATTTAATAATTCTTGGCTGTCATATCGCTTTGGTAGGGTGGTAATTTCGGGAATTGAGCTTAATAAAAACAACATAACATCATTTTATTCAACATTGAATCTTAATTATAATGATTTTAATATTGTTATGCTTCATGGTGACATAAATAAGGAAATTGATTTAAGTAAATTAAATGATAAGGGCATTGATTATTTGGCCCTTGGTCATATCCATTCATTTTATAAAAATAACTTAGATGATCGTGGTATTTATGCTTATCCAGGTTGCCTTATAGGAAGAGGCTTTGATGAAGATGGGGAAAAGGGATTTATTGTTATCGATATAAATGATAATAATTTTAATACAAAATTCATTCCTAATACTATTAGAATAATTGAAAATATTGATGTTGATATTTCTAATCTTGATAGCATTTCTTTGATT
>CALCWU010000031.1 GCA_937905855.1 uncultured Mollicutes bacterium | reverse complement strand
ATTCTTTTTCGCCTGCGCTCCTTGCCTCAACTCCTGCATAAACCTTTTTTAAATCTTTTGAATATAAAATATTATTTTCTATTGTATAATATTTGTTTTTAGGTGATATATCAATATTTAGCCCACCAAAATATGAATAAATACCATTATTATAAAGATCATAATTATTTTTAATAGATGCCAAATCATCCTTCGTATATTCAATAAATTTTAAATTATCACCAATGTATAGCTTATCTTTTCGCATTTCACCATCAAAATTTGATCTTACAAAATTTCTCATATAAGCTGTTTCAAGATTATTATTCAAATTAAAATAGCTTATTGAATAATCGCCATTTCCTAAATATTTTAAATTCGGGAACATAAACATATTTATTCTTGGAAAATTAATCCAATTATCTTCTAAAAACTTAATATTATTATTTCCTACAATACAAATTTCTTTTTCTTTTTCTAATAAGCCTCTATGATCATTCAACTTATTATATGAAAATATATTTAAATAATAAGTTGAATTTCTAAAAACAAAAGCATTTTCTTTTATTCCAGTTACAATATATTTTTTACCATCAATTTTTACACTATCAGGAATTTTAACATATCCTGAATCACCGCTATATCTAGAAATATATACTTCCTTATCATTAATAATTTTAAAATCAAACCATTCATTTAGATCAAACGATTCTTTATATTTAAATGAATAATATATTTCCTTATTCTTCCAATTAAATAAATATTTTTTAGTTTTATCAGGAGTATCCTCATAATAACCATCAAATTCATAAGCATCACTATAATGCCTTAAAATTGGTTTATAAAATGCATCCTTAATTTTGTTATTAGCAGCATTAAATTTAATAACTAATATAGGAATAAATAAAGCTAATAAAAAAATTGTGCCAACAATTACCAAAGGAATCCATATTTTAAAAGCCTTTTTCATTTCATCGTTATCTTTATTTGTCATTAAAATAGCCCCTTTCAAATTTATTATTAAATTTATAATTTTCTCCATTTAATGACTTAAATTTGATATTGAAAGATAATTCATATTTAAGATCACCAAAAAATATGTTTATATTTGATTTAAATTTATAATGTATTAAATATAAAGAATCATTACTATTAGAATAAAAGACATTTGGATAATACGGAGAAACAGGATTGGAAATATTCATAATATTATTATAACTATAACTAAAATTTGTTAGTCTACTATAAGAACCAATGTATGAATTTCCAGAAGTTTTATCTTCCATAACTTTGTAGATGTCATCATCCTTATAATATTCACCATAATATGCATTTTTTTCGTAGTCAGTGGTACAATATAAAATTTTATCGAATGTTTCATAATAGCAATAGAGAAGTTTAGTTATAGACTTCAAACCCATGATTGTTCCAATTGCTTCATCAGCAATATCTTTTCTTACATTTGATAAAGCAGCATAATATTCAGCTTCTGTATTAGAATTATTAACAACATCAATTTTTGCTTGTTCAATTCCAACATTTTTATTCGAATAAGTAAAATATTCAAAATCATTTAACGAAATAGTAGATTCAATCGTTAATAAATATAATGTATTACTATAATAATCATATAAATATTTGTAATTCATCAATAACGCAGTATACAAATCTACACTTTGTCCATTTACATCTTCTATCAAAGCTATTCGAGCATAATTAACTATAACAGAATCTTCATAATTTGTTTCTTCATCATATGTATAATCAAGAGATGCAAACCTCATAATTGTAGTATGATTTTTTATTGAACCAATTAATGGATTGTTACTGTTATTATCATTTGGCGAGCTTTTTTTAATTGATTGAACATTTGTTCCTCCAAATACTTTATCATATTTTTCATTACCAGATGAAAAATCTTTTGTTAAAACATCGAATCTTACTATTTCACTTGAATTACATTCAATATTATTTTTATCATATATAGTTGTAAATATTGATAAATCATCAATTGGAAATAAATAATCACGTTCATGTTTTTCTAATAATCTAGTATAATCACAATATCTTACATCATTATATTCGATTTTAAAATAAGAATCACCAAATTTTTTTGCTGTAAAGCAAATATAGTATCCAGTATTACTATTAGGATTTAGAACTCTATTTGCTGATTTATTTGCTTGAAATAAATTAACTTCAGATTTTCTATTATTGATATCATAATTAAGCTTCTTTGTTCCACTAGAAAAATTATTATATGTAACATATTCATATATTTCAAAATTTTCTATATGTTCATAATCGAATTCAATTTTAAATTGTCCTGTTTTGTTTGGATAAAACTTAAAATAATTCCATCTAAAATTTTTAGTTATACCATCATATATGCTAGTTGCAGATAATTCTGATTGATTAGCTTTAAATGTGGTTTTTTCACAATTAAAACTTAGTTTGTAATTTGCTTGTGTATTATTAGTAAACACCAATCTTAATACATAGGCTCCACATTCAAAATTGGTATAATTAATAGCCATATCAGTTGATTTTACGAGTACATATTGTCTACCTTGGACACTATATAAAGATAGATTATATTTTACAAAACTATCAGTGGAAATGGAAATGTTAAAAGTTTTACAATAATAATTATTTTCAAAATACAAATAATCACTATCAGAATTTCCATTACTATGGTTTACAATTGATAAATGCTTTTCAAAGTTACCAAAATTTCCACTAAAACACATTAAATTAGTAACATTTGTAGCTGTTTCAAAAGAATCATTCATTTCAAACTCATCATCACTTGAGCCACCCATGCCTGGATCAACTGTAATTGCACCATAGGTTGAAATTTCATCATCCGACATTTCATAATCATCGCTTAGAGCTTGTCCTGTATATTTTTCGTATTCAGTACCAATTTCTTTAGCATAAACATTAAAATTTAAAAAGCATAGCATAAAAAATATAAAACAAAAAAACACTTTTTTCATTGACCTTACTCCCTATTTTTTCAATACATTTTTTTCTTTACTTTCATTATAAGATAATTCCAAAAAAATGTCAATTGCTTTTTAAAAAAAAGTTGTAACAAAAATGTTGCAACTTTACTTTTAACCCTTAAGACCCTTTGATTGTCTAATCATATCCTCAACAACAATATCATAAATTTCGCCAAGGGTACTGCAATACTCAAGCACCTTCCAAGGCTCGTTGGTATGATAATGAATTTTAATTAAATCCTCATCACCTACAGCAAGCAAGCAATCACCTTTAAAATGAGTGTTAAAATAATCAGTTATTTTTTCCTCACTTAAATTTTCACCTTCGATTAAAAGTTGTGTATCATATCGATATTCTATCATAACTATCATCCTCGTATAATATGTAGTGTAGATTTAGACCTTGGATAAGCCTAGCTACTTATTAGTATTTTTGAAGTCCTAGTGTTATAATCTTATTAGATATAACTAGATGAATTAGCTTGTCATCCTTGTAGCTTTTGACTACTCAAAAAAGCTTGCTACCCTGCTTGATTGACATATTCCTCTGACCAGTAGTTGTTCACCTATTTCAACTCAATTATCCATGTTATAGGCTAGTTCTTATTTCCGCGAGGTTGAGGTTACCTTTCAAGGCTAGGACTTCATTTATATCTAATCCAAGAAAGAAGGTATTCCCTTATGTCTGTATTAAATTCTTTATTCGTAGGTATTGATGTTTCTAAGAATTCTAATCAAGTTTACGCTATGAATTTTGACCAGGAAAAGCTATTGTCATTTTCCGCTTCTAATGATTCAGAAGGTGCTTCAAAAATTGAAACTAAACTTATTGAATGCTTGAACAAAAATAACTATGAATCTGTAGTAATTGTGTTAGAATCTACAGGGATGTATTCATTCCACATTGCTACTTATTTATCATCATCTGAGTATCTTGCTAATTATTCTGTTCTAGTTTATTGTATTAATCCTAAAACTAGTCAAAACTATCGCAAGAGCTTCTCTGAGATGGATAAAACTGATCCTAAAGATTCATATATCTTAGCTGATATGGCTCGCGTAGGAAAGGTTAAAAATTTAACTCCTGTTAAAGGTCCTCAGAAACTTGCATTACAAAGACTTACCCGTCATCGTAAACATATTTCTGAACAAATCGTTAGAGAAAAATTGTATGTTTTAAATAACATTTTCTTAAAATTCTCAGCTTTTGACCATAAATTTGATGGTTTAGCACCATTTTCCAATCCTTTTGGTGTCACTGCTCAAGCCATACTACTTGAATATAAATCTCCTGAAGAAATCATCAATACCCCTATTGAAGATTTAACTTCTTTTATTTCTACTATCTCCAAGAATCGCTTCACCGATCCTAAAAAGGTAGCTGAAACCTTAACTAAATGTGCTAGAATGTCTTATCGTTTAGATAAAGCTGCTTATGAACCTATCAACACTGCAATTGCTTCATCATTAGTCATTTTAAGATGTCTTGAAAACGAAATGAAGCATATCAATAAAGAGATTGAAAATCTTTCTAAAGGCTTTAATTCTGATGAATATAATTGCCTTATCTCTATTCCAGGAATCGAACCAACATTCGCTGCTGGAATATTATCTGAAATAGGTTCAATTAAACAATTTGATAATGAAGAAGGTCTAGCAAAATTTGCTGGTCTAACATGGCGTCGCCATCAATCTGGTGATGATGAGTACGAAGACACTCCAATGACTAAAACAGGTAATGCTTATCTAAGATATTATCTAATTGAAGCTGCATCCATGGCTATACTTCATAACCCTATTTATAAAGAATATTATCAAAAGAAATTTGCAGAAGTTAAAACACACCAACATACTCGCGCAATTGCTTTAACTGCCAGAAAACTTGTTAGATTGATTTATGGATTATTGAGTAAAAATCAATTATACAAATCTAATTAATTTGCTTTTGATAATACATATCTCGTTTTTCAACCTATCTAGCATAGGTTCTTTTGTGTTGTTCCTTATATGCCTAAATATTTATAAATTTATCTCTTTTTACCTATTGACATATTACCGGTATGCTTTCATAGCCTAATTATATCACTTGTTATGATTAAAGCAATCAATTAACTTAAATATTATTCCAAACCAGCTTATTATTTATTACATTTGCAAGTGCTTTTGAGGAAGAAATATAAGTTATACCACCAAATACTCCTCCAGTTATCGCACCTATAATTAAACCAGACAATGCTCCTACACTACCATTTCCCTTTGACATAAATTTTATATTTGTTAAATTCATCTAGGCTTTTGGTTATATATTAAAATCAATATATTGAATTTTTCTTGCAAACATCTCATTTCTATTAATCCATCATATTTTTTTTATTTTGAAATTCAGTGTATTAAGTTTCTTTATATCTTTTTTTGAAAGGTAACATATCACAGATAAATTATTTCCATTTATATGTATTTTAGGAATTATCAAACTTGGATCTATGATTGATATATATAATTTAAAATATTTAATGCTTACATCATCAGAAAAGAAATTTCTACTTTTATATAGAATTTTCCCTTCATAAAAAACAATACCATTCTTTGCTTTCTTGTTTAACACAAATATCACCAATTCAAGTAAAATTCGCAGTAACAAACAAGAAAGAATCACTACTAAACTTACAATATTTAAACTTTTATCAATTAACAAAGAACAAATAAAGTAAAGCAATGAAGGTATAAAAAAAATTATCAAAAACGAACTAAATATTATTCTTAATAAATTAGAATATAAATATCTACGCATACTTTCAATCATCCTAAATCATAAAATATGGTTTTATTAATGCATTGGTTAATTTGAATCCAACAGTAAAGACATTTTCTAATAATATCCTTAGCCAGAAATCCCCTTTTTTCGATAACAATTTAGTAAAGACTGTATTGTGAACTCCAGCTATACCACCTAAATACCCCCAAGTATAGATAATACTCCAGAAACAGCATTAAATCCACCTTCAATAAACATATTTTTCATTTTAAAATTTTCGCTGCTGCTAATTCCAGTTCTAACTGTATATCCTAAAATACCTGTCGCAAAAGAAACTCCACTACCAATTCCTAATGCTGAATTCAATGATAGTGTTAAACCAGTAGATGTAAATAATGTTGCAGTTGTTTCACCTAAAGCGGCCGCTCCTACCCCCGCTCCTAAAACTGTACAAATTCCAACACCAAATCCTGCTGCAAAACCTCCAAGTATTCTACCTACATAGTCAGTCCAATCACCATTAAACAAAACTCCATCTTCTTTTACGTCTTTATAGACCGCTGTACCAAGTCCGATACATCCTCCAATAGTTCCTGCAATTAAACCACCAATTAATAAAGTTGTTAATGTAATTGCAAAATTCCCCTTAGAATCATCATACATAATAGGATTGCTATTACAATAAGCATATAAATT
>CALCWU010000030.1 GCA_937905855.1 uncultured Mollicutes bacterium | reverse complement strand
GGCCCTTATAGGGGAGCCTAAATACCACCCGTTGAACGGGTGGATTGTTATTTTACAAAAAAATTAAATTGTTGTATAATAGGCTATAAAGGAAGGGAAAAATATGTATATTAATATTATTGCAATTATTTATGTAGCATTTTTAATAATTTCCTCACTTGTTAGTCTTTATCTTTATAAGAAGGATAAGAAGCTAGCTGAAAGAGGAAATATGCGTATTAAGGAAAAGAATTTACTTATGTGCTCTTGCTTTGGTGGGGCTATTGGCTCTTTAATTGGGCGAATTATTTTCCATCATAAAACAGATAAGAAATATTTTTCATTAGTTATTTATTTTAGTCTTTTAATGGAAATAATAGCTGGTGGTATTATTATTTATATGGTGGTGAGATAATGAACAACGAAAGCTTAAAGAAATCCCATTCAAAGTGGTCTAATTTTAAATTAACGATAATTATTTTATTATGCTCATTATTCTTTAGTGGACTGTTTATAATACTGGCGCTAAAGGAAGTACTAAATAATAATATATTTATTATTCTTTTAGTATGTGATGCTATATTGTTGATATTGACTACATTTTTAATTAATAAATTTAAGAGGTGAAAATTATGAAGCATGAATTTTTAAAGGAAATTGTTGAAACCTATTCGCCATCAGGCTATGAGGACGAATTACAAAAAAAGCTATATAATCATTATAAAAAATGGTGTAATACCTTTAAAACTGATAATAGAGGAGCAATGACTGCTATCTATAATGAAAATAGTGATTTTAAGGTAATGCTAATAGCTCACGCTGATGAAATTAGCTTAGTTGTTAATGGCTATAATGGTGATGGTAGCCTTAGGGTTGATAAAAACGGTGGAATTAGAACTAAGCTTTATGTTGGTCAAAGAGTAGCTGTAATTTCTGGTGATAACAAATATTACGGAATTATGGGTACAAACAATTCAATGCAAAAGGCTAGTGATTTAGGCGTTGATTCTTTATTTGTAGATTGTGGCTTTAAGGATATGGATGATGCTAAAGTTCATATTAAGCTTGGTGCTTATGTTATTCATACTGCAGACTATCAGGAAATGCAAAATGATATGGTTTGTGCTAGAGCATTTGATGATCGTCTTGGTGATTATATTATTCATGAGGCCGCTTTAAAGGCTTATCAAAATGGCTGTAGCTCACAAATCATGGTAACTACATCAACTGGTGAAGAAACGACAGGACGAGGAGCATATTCAGCTGCAAGCATTCTAAAGCCAGATGCTGCAATAGTTGTTGATGTTACATTCAGTAATGATTATAAGGGTGCTGATAATGAAAATGACGTTATTCTTGGTAAGGGTGGCGTTATTTGTGAGGGTAGCGTTCCTAACCGCAAATTAAATCAAATGCTAAAGGAATGTGCTTTAGAATTAAACCTTCCTATTCAATATGAGGTATGGCAGGGAAGAACTGGTACTGATGGTGATACCATTTTAAGAACTAATGAGGATACACCTATTGTGTTATTTTCAATTCCTCTTCGCTATATGCATTCTCCTGTTGAGGTTGCTTCCTTAAAGGATGTTGAATCAATGATTGATATCTTAGCTTTATTATTACAAAAGCTAAATAAGGATGTTGACCTAAAGCCATTTAAATTAAACTAATTTTTATATCTCTAATGTAGAATTAATCTATGTTAGAGATATTTTTTTATTTATCATAATCAGCGGAAATTAACAAAAACATTCAAAATCCGCTCGAAATAACCTTAAAAGTGGCTGATAACTAGCGGAAAATGAATGAAAGTGATATTGACCGCTTAAAATTATGATGATATAATAGAATTAGATATATATTAAGCGGAAAATAATGAAAATACTTAAATTATGCTTAGAAAGGAAATGTGGCTTAAAAATGATTGGTAGAAAAAAAGAAATAGATGAGCTTGATAGATTATATAATTCTAGAAAGGCCGAGCTTGTGGCCGTTTATGGAAGAAGACGTATTGGCAAAACCTATTTGATTAATCATTACTTTAATAATAATTTTGCGTTTAAGCATACTGGTTTAGCTCCTGATGAAAATAGTGAAAATAATCAGCTTGAACGTCAATTAATACAATTTTATTCATCTTTATTATATTATGGTTTACCAAAAAATATTAAAAAGCCAAATGATTGGTTTGAAGCCTTTGATTTATTAAAAATATTAATCGAATCAAAAAATAATGGTCAAAGATTAGTTGTTTTTATTGATGAATTGCCTTGGCTTGATACAAAAAAATCAGAATTTATTAAGGCCTTTGAATTGTTTTGGAATAATTATGGTTGTGCTAATGATAATTTAATGCTAATAATTTGTGGTAGTGCAAATTCTTGGTTTTTAAATAACCTAATTAATAATCATGGTGGTTTATATGGTCGAGTTACCTATGAAATTAAGCTGTCTCCATTTTCTTTGATGGAATGTGAAGAATTACTTAAAAGTAATAATGTTAATTATTCAAGATATGACATTGTTCAGGCATATATGATTTTCGGAGGTATTCCTTATTATTTAAATTATATTAATAAGGCTTATTCCTTAGCGATGAATATAGATGAGCTTTTCTTTAAGAAGGGAGCTATTTTTAAAACGGAATTTGATCGTTTGTTTGCTTCTGTTTTTTCAAATCCTCTAAAAATTAAAGAAATTGTTAAACTATTATATAAAAATAATCTAGGATTAACTAGAAAAGAATTAATAGATAAATTAAATATAAGTGATGGTGGGACATTATCTAAATACTTGAATTCTTTAATAGCTAGTGATTTTGTTATTAAATATACGCCTTTTACCTTTAAGAAAAAGGATGAAAGATATAAGCTTATTGATCCATTTTGTATTTTTTTCTTAACATTTGTGGAAAATAATATAAATTATAATGAAAATTATTGGTCACAAAATTCAACTAGCCAAAAGCTTTCATTATGGCGTGGTTATGCTTATGAAAATGTTTGTTTTAATCATGTTAAACAAGTTAAATTTGCTTTAGGAATTTCAGGTGTGATTACTGAAGAATCTGCATTTTATAATAAAGAAGATGGCTATCAAATAGATTTAATTATTTCTAGAAATGACAATATTATTAATCTATGTGAGATTAAATTTTATACTGGTGAATATCTTTTAAATAAGAGCTCTTATTTAAAAATTTTGAATATAAATAATTTGCTTGGTGAAAAAATAAGTAAAAGGAAGGTTATTCATAATACCTTGATTACAACCTATGGTATTAAAAGAAATGAATATTCTGATGTATTTACCAAGGTTATTACGCTTGATGATTTGTTTGCATTTTAAATATCACAAAAATTTCAAATTAATTAACTTGTTTTTTAAATATTTATATATTATGATATTAATATGTATTTATTACAAAAGGAAAAGGAAAGAAAAGAATGAAAAAATTAACAAATCTATTTTTAGGACTAGGAGTTGTTTTAGGACTTGCTGCCTGTGGTGGTACTGATTCCTCTACATCACCTATTAGTAGTGCTAGTAGTAAGTCTCAGGCAATAGAAAGCAGTAAGGCTAGTGAGAGTGCTTCAAGTAGTAGCATAAGCTCATCAAGTAGTTCTAGCTCAAGTAGCACAACTAATCCAGAGCCAAGTAGCTCTAGTGTGATGGAATTAAAGAAAGCAACCTTATATGCGGTTGGTGATTCAACGCTTGCAGCCTTTAATGACGATTATTATTATCCTCGCTATGGCTATGCCACAATGCTTGGTAATTATTTTAAAAATGAGCTTACTATTAATAATTTAGCTTTATCTGGTCGTAGCTCAAAAAACTTTACTAGTGAAGCTAATTATGAAACTCTTAAGACTAGCTTAAAGGCTGGGGATTATCTTCTTATTGGCTTTGGCCATAATGATGAAAAATCAGATGATGCTGATAGATTTACTGATGCTTCACTTGATTATACTAATCCTAATTCCTTTGGCTATAGCTTAAATGAAAGCTATATTAAGCTTGCTAAGGAGAAGGGCGCTACACCAATTTTATGTACACCTGTGGTAAGAGTTGATACAAATAATGATTATAGTGGTGCTAGTGGTCATATTACCTCAAATGGTGATTATGCTGATGCAATTGTTAAGCTAGGTAAGGAAACTAGTACAGAGGTAGTTAATTTAACAAAGATTACTAAGGAGCATTATCAAGAGCTTGGCTTTAATGAGGCTATGCTATATCATGCGATGATTAGTGGTAAAATGGATCAGGGAAGCTTAACCTATGATTCATCAAGCCTTGATAAAACGCATTTAAATATTTATGGTGCAAAATATGTTGCTTATGAGGTTGCAAATACATTAAAGAGTAGTACCTGCTCTATTAAGGGTTATGTTAAGGATGATATTGTAATGCCAACTAAGGCTGATTTAGTCGCTAATCCTAATTATGTTCTTCCTTCTTATCAGGCACCTAATCTTACCAATTATGAAGCTCCTGCTCAATTTAAGACTATAACTGAGGGATGGTATGGTACTGCCTTTGGTGATTGTGGTGGAACACCTAATGTTAGTAGTAATGGTTATTATGCAACAGAAACGGCAAGTGGTGTTTTTAAAGTTGGAAATGATAAATCTAAGGGTAAGCTTACAAGTACAAATGATGGATTTGCTTATGTATTTAGACAGGTAGAGAAGAATAAGAATTTCACAATTAGTGCTGACGTATTAGTATTGCAAATGGCTGAAACTAAGCAGGCTGGCTTTGGTTTAATGCTAAGAGATGATGCTTATATTAATCAAGAGGGTAAGTCAATAACTAATACAGCTAATTATTTAGCTGCAGGATTTATTACCAATGATGGCTCTTGTAATGTATTATTTAAAAGAGAAAATAAGACCTTAGCTAAGGAAGCTAATCTAATTAATAGCTATTATGCTAAGGATGATACTGCAAAGCTTGAAATTGTTCGTCTTGGTCAATCAATTACAATTAAGGTTATCTATAAGGATAACACTTATACTAAAACAACTCTTGATTTTGATTTATTTGCAACAGATTCTAATTATATGTATGTAGGTATGTTTGCAACTCGTGGTACAGTATGCGAATTTAGTAATGTTACATTTACGATTACTGGTGAATCACAAGGTGCATAATTTAAAATAATGAATTCCCCCTCTTTACAAATTGGGGGATTTTTCTTTATAATATGTATAATATGTAAAAAGGATGATTTATAATGATTAAAAGATGTGAAGCTACAGATTTAAAAGCTGTAGAAAAAATAACAAGATATTATTTTGCTAAAGAAGTTAAAATGGATTTAGAGCTTGAGCAATTTATTTATCATTTCTTAGTTCAATATTATTTTTATAATAATGATTTATCGATTGTTTTAAATGATGATGAGGTTAAGGCCTTTATTTTAGCTAATATGAAAAATGAAAAGAATGATTATTTAAATATATTTAAAAGTACGGTTAAAGCTTTAAGCCCTAGTAATATAAAGCTTGCCTATGAATATTTAGATTATATTGAATATAATCATAAAAGAGTATTAGATCATATGGAGGATAATTCTATTTATTTAGGCTTAATAGCTAGTATGGTTCATCATGGTGGCATTGATTTACTAGCAAGTCTTAAAGAGCTTGCAAGAAAAAGAAATGTCCATAGTATATATCTATGGACAGATGAAACCTGTAATTATCATTATTATGAGATTCTAGGATTTAAATTAATTGATAATTATGAAACAAAGCTTTATGATGTTACATTAAAGACCTTTATTTATCAAATTGAACTCTGATGAATAATGCTTAGAGGCTTCTTTGAATTCAATTCTTAGTCTTTTACTTAATCCAGCAGGTGATATGACATAGGCATCCCTACCAAATCTAAAGAAATATTGGTAGATTTGCTCATAGGCACATTTAAAATAATAAATATTGCCTTCCTTTTTATAGGGCTTTGGTCGATGAATATAGATGTGCTTGAATTTTTTTATACCATTTGGTGTAAGCCTTACAACATATTCGCCAAATTTATCGGGATCACAAGCAAATTGTGGTCCCATATTTATTAGCTTATCTAGCTTTTCCTTAGTTGCATCGTCAAGCTCAAATTTATCCTTAGTAATTATTAGATTAGTAAGGGTTGGTAGCCTAAAGGAAAATATTCCACTATCATTATAGCAAATTAGGTAATTAAATAATTCCTCTCCACTATAAACAAGCTTATAGGGCTTTAGGCTTGTTTTTTTATTGTTTAAGGAAAATGAGATTATTCTTTTTTCAGCAATAGCCTTGTTTAATAATTCAACCTTATCTTTAAACATAATTTTTTCTCTAATGTATTGAGGTCTTTTAGCATATGCTGAAAACAAAATACGAAAATATTTAGATAAGCCTAGATCATTTAAAAGATATTCGATATTATTTAAGGCATATTCACTTACCTTAGTTGGTTTAAATGATAAGGCGGTGTCAAATATTTCATCCTTATTATTACGATTCAAAAAATAATTGCTGATAATTCCTGAAACATCGTTTATTTTAGTATTTGAAAGATTAGTTTCATTCTTTAAAATTTCTTTTATTTCGTTATTGATTTTTTGTTCTTCATCATCTATGTAGTTATAGTAATTAGCGAGGGTGTTAATAAAAAGATTTTGATTTATTTCATCGTCTGCTTTGAAGAATTTAAATAGCTCCATATCTTTTTTTAATATTTGGGCTACCTCACTGCTAATATTTACCTTTATTTTTTCCATATGCTTACTCCTTTGGTTCCTAAAAAGGGGGTATTATTTATTGGTATTATATAATAAAAACATTGTAATTTCAATAAAAAAGGTGGTCAAAATATATTTATAATCTGCAATCTTTTGTACCCCTTTATTTTGCTATATAATATAAGTGTCTTAAGGGACAAGCTAAATAGTTCTAATTATAGGATCCAAACCATGTGTATGAAGGTGGAATCTTGCATGGATGATAGACTCAAAGCAGAGCGACCTAGTTAGATGGATACATTTAACATAGTTCAGTGGAGAGATTATGGTAACATAACCTCAAGAAGCCCTAAAGTTGGGGTTATCTGTGTCTATTAGTGCATACTACATATCTTTATAAGTCATAGTTCTTATCGGAGTGGTAATTGACGCCTAAGTAGGAATAAACCTTGTAGCCTAGCCTGGTAAGCTAGTAAACTATAAGGAAAGCTAATAACACTTTTTGATGTGATGTCTATAAAAAAGACTATAAGATAAGTTTATAGTGCCATAGGCCAAAGTCAGTAAGATAATAGGCTACTCTAATAGGGTGGTTTTGTATGACATAAAGAACAAAAATAGTTTTGTCTGAACGCTTGGTTTCGGTTGTGGGTATTAATCCCACCACGGCTTAGCATGTCTAGGAAGTATATAGATAGCTACTATATGCTCAGACCTAGGCTCCGTGTGGACGAATAATAAATTTATGTAGGTTTGATAGTTGTAGGAAGAAATTTCTGGATTCTATAATTAGGACTATTTGGTTAAATAATAAATATAGCTATAGCGTTATGTAACCTTGTGAAGAGGAATAGCAACCTGCAAGGATGTAGTTTTGCTTAAAAAAGAATGCGATAGTATTTGGGGAGATATTCTCTTATATTACGTTAGATGGTATGGTAACATATCATTTAGGATCTAAAAGGAAACATTGAAAGCTATAGTGGTGAATATGTACGATGCTAAATCTTAAAACGCGCCGAAGCGACAATAGACGTCCCGGTGGGAAAGAACCTATGAGGGCTTGGCTTTGCAACCATAAGCCTAGTAGGAATACCAAAATAAGCTTTTTGAGTTGAAGGTTAGTAATAACTGTATAAGACGCGTCTTTAGAGCGAGTAGCCATATCTCAAAATAAAGAAATCCTGGTGAAAGTTGTAGGAATAAGGCCTATTATAGACTGCAATTGGGTAGACGGCAAACGCCTCGCTAGCTTTGTTTAATCTATCTACTATATGGATGAATAAGCAGATATATATATTCATTAAGAAGAAATTCTATATAACGTTATAGCTATGGTTATTGTTTTTGTATATTATTGA
>CALCWU010000029.1 GCA_937905855.1 uncultured Mollicutes bacterium | reverse complement strand
AATTTCTTTAGCTAAATGCTTGTCAAACATTGCGGCATCACTTGTATTAAATGTTCCGTCATATTTTGAATCAATTAACATATCTAGGGCATATTTTTGATAATTTGTAAATGTTGAACTATTTCCTAAATAGCTATATGCTAACACCTTATCCTTTTGATTGATCTTTCCATCACCATTTAAGTCTCCAGTTATTATTACTGTTAGCTTATCTATTACCTTAGAATTCTCATCAATTAATTCTAGCTTATATCCATTTCCTACATAGCTTCTACTATATTTACTTGAATCTATTAATTTGCCATTTGTATCATAAACTCTTATTCTTTCAATACTATTATCGAATTGTTCTAAGAATTTACTCATTATTTGATTGTGTGAAACAAATCTTAATAATAGGTCTTGGCCTTCTACATAGCTTTCATGATTTTGTGCTATCCAGTTATTTCTTCTTCCTACTCTTCCATAGGTATAGAATTTATAAATATCATTACTAATCTTAAAGATATTTGCTTCAGCCTTTGCTACCTTGAAGCTTCTATGGATTTCTCCTTGGTAATTTCCTTTACCAATTATTGTCGCTTCACCTTCGCCTGATACCTCTATTCCTGTTATTTGTAGAATATAATCTGTATCCTTAACTAGTGTATTACCATTTACTGTTACTACTACATTAGGCTCTGTTCCAATTATTGTGTTTCCTACTACTACATTTTCATCCTTTATTTCTAAAGCTGTTATCTTAAATGTCTTAGTCTTTGTTCCACTATAACCATTCTTAAATGTTACCTTGATTATTGCTTCTGTTGTTACATTTATGTTATTTTCATAACTTAAATCATAATAATCACTTGTTAATAATACACCATTGGCATAAATATTTAGACTTGGTTTAATTTCATTTCCTGTGTATGCTTGATTTTCTACATCAGATACAATTATTACTACCTCACCAAAATCAGGATTATTAATGATTTCATCATAAATATCAAATGTTTTTACTACAAAGGCATTTTCTGTTGTATAATTGCCATTTCCAAAGATATAGACCATTCCAGCTCCTACACCCTTTGTATTATTACTTCCATATATAACACTATAATCTGTATTTAATTCTAGCTTATACTCATTATGCATTATTGTAAGCTCTGGTGTTATTTGCTTTCCATTATCATAGCTTTGATCTGCTATCTTAGCTACTACTACATCATTTGAATCAATTACTGCCTTTGAGATTGTAAAATACATTCTCTTACTTACTGCTTCATAATTTTCAGTCTCTAATGCCTTTACTACTACCTCATAGGTTCCAGCATTTACTGGAATACTATCTAATAATTTATTATTTTGATAATATTCTATTTCTACACTTCCATCTCCATCATAGCTATATAATACATTTGTATCTTGTAATCTATTATATACCTTATCTAGATTAGATGTTATTTCTAGATTTGGTGTAAGACGAAGTACAACAATAAAGATATTTCCCATCTTGCTTGCATAACCATCATCAAAAGGAATAAACTCAATACTAAATTCATTTCCTGAAATTGTAGCGTTACCAACAGTAGCTTCCTCATCTGTTCTTAATATAACAAATTCCCATCTACCATATTCATTTGAAGGTAAGGTGATTGTTGATAGCTTTGTTCCAACATAAGCAATTAAGTTTTCATAGTCAGCAACTAATGATTTATCAATAGGTTTATTAATAATCATAAATGAAACTTCACTTTGACCACTATAATTACCTAAACCTGTAATTGTTATAGTCGCTACTCCAACGCTTGTATTATTCTTATAAGCTACACTAAAGTCTTTATCTAATA
>CALCWU010000028.1 GCA_937905855.1 uncultured Mollicutes bacterium | reverse complement strand
ATTATTTTGATCTATTTTATTTCTATTCTTATTATTTAATTTGCTATTCAACAATTTGCTTACTCCTATATTTTTTTATTTAATTTATTATATTTACAATTTTATATTATCATAACAAATCATCCAATTTATAGCCACTCTGTTGATCTATCAGTTATATTACCCTCAGCATCATAAGTAATTGTTTCTTTATATTTTGCAACATCATTTTCATAATGAGTAATAACAGCTTTTGTTTTAATACGAGCATCATCATATGTATAAACACAAACCTTTTTCTCACCAGTAAATTCACAAGCTTTTGTATATGTTAATATTGTTTCTTCGGAAATATTACCCTTTTCATATTTATATGATGAATATTCATATAAAACATTTCCAGCTCCTTGGTGACTTTCAATTCTTCTTTTTAAAACGGTTCCATTAATTTCTTCATAATAAAGATTACCCTTTAAATCATATTCATAATGACTTGATGTTTCCCTAACTAGCCCTCTATATAAATAATTATATACTTTAGTTATAAATAATTCATCATTTTCATAATATACAACATTTTCCCTTATAACACGGTTATTATCATCATATGTATAATTATATATAAATTTTTCAGTATTTCCATCATCCAAATGTCTTTCACGCTCCCATGTCATTTCGTTGCCATTTTCGTAGGTATTAATATCTTTAAAATAAAGTTTAGAATCTTTGTATTGATAAATTTCTCTTCTGGTTAAGTCTTCTTTTACATATTGATAAATTGTAGTTTCATTTAAGGTTCCATCTGTATTATAAGAAGTTGTGGTTTCAATTTTTTCATCACCATTTACACTTTTAATATAAGTCTTTAATAAAACCTCATTTAAATTATAAGTATTTCTAGTTAAAGTATTTTTCTCTTCATCATAAATTTCTTCGATGATTGATGAATTTAAAATTTTCTTAGAATAATATACTATAGAATTAATTTCCTTATATGTAAGCTTATCATCCTTATCATATTTAAAAGATGATGTATAATTTACCTCATTTTGATCATTATATTTAGTTTCATCAATATCTTTTCCTGTATATTGATTAGCTGAATCATAATAAGCAGTTTCCTTTTTAATCTCTAGGCCATTATCATTGTAGGTATATTCAGTTACTCCCTTTACATCAATAGCTCCATTTAGATAAGTTATGTTAATTTCCTGATATTTTTGATTAGAATCATTATAATATTCAGTTCTTGAATTAATTAAAACACCATCAGACGAATAATAATCAGTTTTAGTTTCAACCTTCTTGAAATCGTCATTTAAAATGCTTTCACTTCGTCTAGTACCATCTTGATCTGTATAATAGCTAGATATCTCAATTTCCTCATCATGATATCTAACAATTTTGTAGCCCTGTTGTAATTCGTAATTATTAACTTCTTCCAAATAATAATTAATATGCTTACTATTTTCCTTTAATTCTGTCAAACATTCATTAGTTATTACGTCATTAGCATCATAATAAGTTCTAGACGCTCTAATTAAAATATTATCATCACTATAATTTGCAATATATTCTTCTTTTCCAAGATAAATACCATTTTCATATTTTAGATTTAAAGAATAAATTTCAACATCATTTATTTGTTTTAAAATTAAGACTTTATCTTTATTATATTCTTCAGTTGTTACTTTTTTTATTTCATTATTAGAATCATATTCAAAGCTTTGAATATTTTTCAATAGAACTTCTTCATTTTGTCCTAAATAATTCCAAGTTTCCTTAATCTTTTGATTTTGATTATCATATTCATATTCAATCAAAACTTTAACTATATCTAGGTCATCCTTTGCATCAACTGGATACCACATTTTTATAATGTTACCATTAAGATCATATTCATATGTAATATCACCATCTGTTTCAAATTGCTTCTTTTTTAAAATTACTATTTCCCAAGATGATGCTAATTGCTCTCCTTCACTATCCCAAAATGTTTGATCACAAATTTCGCATTTATAATATTCAAGATTACCATCAGCTTCAAAGCTAGCTGGTACTGCATCATAATGAACTAGTGAATGCTTTCCCAATGATCCAACATATCTTTTTTCAATTGCGCCACATTCACTACATCTATAAATATCATATGCCCTTTCAATACATGTAGCATCATGATGTGAATCAAGTACATTTTTATGAATATGTATTTCACTTGTACCTGTTGTGCTACTACTTGTTGTACTATTACTTGTTATGCTGCTTCCTACTATATTACTATTAATTGTATTATTACTATTAATATTTTCCTCACCACAGCTTTGAAGCAATAGCAAAGCAAACAAACTAAAAACTACTAACTTCTTTTTCATTTTTTATACCTCATTTTCTAATTCGATTCTTTCTAAGCTAGAATAATAAACTTTAATATTTGCACCACTATATTGATAACTAAAATATTCATCTGTGATGTCTAGAGCCTGATAAATATTAGTATCACCATAAACATTTACCACAGCCACCTTATCATTATATAAGAAATATGCATAATTATTTTTTATATATAAGCTATAGCTGTTTTTAGTTAATGACTCAATAAATTCATCATCATAAATTTCCATTATTTTTTTAGCCTTAATATGAATAATATTATAATCTTTATAAATTATATAATCCTTTGTTACTAAATCAGGATTTATTATTTCTATATTAGAAAACTTAAATACTTTTATAGATATATCATCTTCATCATAAAAATACTCCCTTATTTTGATGATTCCATATGAATCATTTTTTAATTTATATACATAACAAGGGTTATTTATATCCTCTTTAAATATAAAGGTTATATCCTCTAATGTATAATCTTCTTCATTTAATACATTTGCAGGACAAATGAATATATAACCATCCTTTATTTCAAAAAGATAATCTTTTTCCTTATAATTAAATGATATTGAATTTTCTCCTAAATTTAAATTCTTAACATTTAAAAATCTAGTTTCGATATCATTTTCCTTCATAATAATATTATTTTCATCAAATTGAAATATAATAGTATCATCTGACGGAAGAGTTTTAAATTCCCTTGTACTAAACTCTAAAGAATAAAGATAAACATCATCATATTCAGAAGATACAAAGGCAAGGCCATTCTTAATTCCAACATAAATTGTAGTTGTAACTTCTTCATTATTTGTTGCAAATAACTTTTCACCATCTTTATAAGTTCCTTCAAAAATGCTATCTTTATAGGCAAAATAATAAATTTTATCGCCAATAACATAAATTTTTTGATAAAAATATCTTGGATCATCATATGGATTAACAATATCATATTTTACATAATCTAAGCATAACAAATCATATTGTTCCTTTGAAATATTATTGAGTGATTCTAAATCAGCATAGCATTTTAAATCAACATACTCATAGCTAATTAAATTTGGATTAATATCTGAGATTGTATAAGGATAGACAGCACCCCATTTATCTAAAAGCTTCTTTTCTTCCTTTAGCACTATGAAACGATTTTCAATAACTTCATAATTTTCAAAATGATAAACTACTTTGAACTTCTTTTCAGGCAAATTAAAATATTCATCCTTATAATGAAAATCCTCAAATGAGACTTCTTCATCATTAAAATAATAGATGGGCTTTACATTGATTTCTGGTAATCTAATTTTAGATTCATTTGTTAAAGAATCAATCCAAGTGTTAGTCCAGGTCTCATTATTTAAAATATAATCAACCTCAATATTACATTCGATTGCCTCTTGCCTCCATATTGCATATAATGTACAATCATTTTGAGCAATGATTTTTGTAATTACATTTGCTTCATCATTAGTTGCTGACCATCCTATAAATTCATAACCAGGTCTTGAAAGAGTAACTAAAGTAATCTTTTCACCTTTTAAATACCTTTCAGAATTCATTATTAAATCATAGCCTGTATTATAACTAATTGTACAATATATAGGCTCATTAGAGGAATTACTTCCTACAATATCATTTGCTTCATCACAAGATGTAAATAATATTAATATGAAAAAGAACACAATAAACAAAAATCTTTTTTTCATATTTTTACCTCCTTTCGACCTTAATTATAATTTTTGCCCTAAAAAAATAAAGCAACGCTTGTCAACTAAGTCGTTGCTATTTAAGTTCTATGTGAATTTTCTCAGAAGTAATCTCAGTTTTATTAAAAAAACAGTAATTCAAATCAGAACTTGTAATAATATTCTTTGTCCTTTTAGTTCCATTTACCAAAACCAATTCAACAATTGCAAATGAAGCATTAACCTCGATTTTATCATTACTTGATGTAAATGATTCAGTTGAAGTTAGATTCAATCCATCATAGCAGTATATATTAATTTTCTTAACTCCATAAATAGATATTAAATTAATCTTAAAATCTCCAACTTCTACACTAATATCATTTGCATTATAAAGCTGACCTATTAAATAGCTTTCATACTTATTTGTTTTTTCACTATAAGCCACCTTATATAAAAAGTAGATATTGTAAGCATTTAAAAATATATCCATATTAGAAGGCTTTATATTATTACATTCATAAATATTAGATTTAATGACTCCATCCTTTTCAAAATAAAAGTTATAATTTTCATAAAATATTGATAAATCTCCATTATATTCTAAATTTATATTTGTATCCTTACAAATATAAAAACCCTCATCATAAGAAATTGGTTGAATATTAGGAACTGAATTATCATTTGTATTACGATTTTTACTAATGCTTAATGCAATAACTAAGATAATAATCGCACTAGCAATTAAAGATACAGAGGATATTAATAAAATCTTAATTTTTTTAGACTCAAATATACTTTTCTTCTTTACACCTTTAGAATCAACACCAAGAAGCTCATCAACAGAAATATTAAATAATTCAGCAAGCTTTTCAATATCCTCTTGACTAGGAACACTTTTATTTTGTTCCCACTTACTAATATTTTGACGTGTATAATGAAAATAGTTACCTATGTATTCTTGAGTATAATTATTTTTAATACGATATTCTTTTATTCTTTCACCTAAAGTCATTATAATTCACCTATTAATGTAATAATTATACAATATTTTTAAAATTAAATCAACCAATCAAAAAATTACATTATTAAAATATCTAAAGACAAATAAATGTTAAATTATAATGTTAAGTATAAAAAGCTATTGATATTAACAAGATCCACAATTATTAATTAATATCCAATTTTAAATCATTAATCACATTGTTATTTCTATAAAAAAAACCAGCAATAAAAAAAGAGTGAAAATACCATGAAAATATGGCATAATCACTCTTCGTAGCAATACCCTCCTTTAGAGTTTTGGCTTATATTATTTCGTTTTATTGACTTAATTTCTTTCAATTAGCATCTATCAATATTTTGAATAACATGCTTTTTAAATAATTAAATCTTTCCTTTTATCTCTTCAACTAATTTATACATTGTTGTTGAAGGAATCATCTCAGATGGTAATAAACTTCCAGTTCTAAAATGTTCCTTTATTTTCTTATCAGCTATATAAATCGCTTTTGTTTCATCGCCATTTTCGTATAATTTAGCATATAATTTATCATCAGCTTTGTGATATTCTTGGCCAACATTCTTTTTATATTCATTGCTAAAAGTATTACAGCAAGATACCGAATCCTGGCAATTTGGTATTTTACCAAAATACGCATTAAACCATACTTCAATACAAGGATTAGACCATGCAACCTTTACACCCTCATTTTCAGCTTCTTCTATAATTTTATCAAATTTAGTATTTTTATCTTTATCAAAAACAATCCATGGTTCAGCATATTGTGGTAATTCAGATAAAAATTCTTTAGCTTCTTTAATCATAGTTCTATTTTTAGTCTCTACAACCTTAATAATAAGCTTATCTCCAACTAACCCTTTAATAGAATCTCTTAGTCCATTAAAGTATACTCTTTCAGTTCCTTCAGTATCAGTTACAATAAGATAATATCCCAATTCAGGTTTTCTTCTATTAGTTAATTCGCTTCTTAATTTTCTTTTTCCATTTCTATTCTCAAAGCCAACTAACTATTCCTCCTTAAATAAATCGAAATACTTTAATGTAGGAATAGCACCATACTTTCCTAATAAATAATTTTTCTCATAATTTTCATCTTTTCTTATTTTAGTACCATCTTCATCAACAAAATCAGCTAATGAATATAATTGAGAAATTCCATTATCTTGTTTTTCAGTAAACCAAATTTCATCTCTTCTTAATAAATTAGCATTTAATTGCCAAGAATCATGTGTTGTAAAGATTAATTGTGCATTATTAGGATTCAATTCTTTATTTAAAAAGGTTTGAATAAATACTCTTACCAATAAAGGATGTAGTTTAGCATTTAATTCATCAATTACTAATACGCCACCAGACTGTAAAATATCACTTATCCATTGATATAATGCAAACATCTTAAGTGTACCAGCTGATTCTTGTTGTAATGGAATTGATTCAAAGTTACTTCCATCTACCATTCTATGAATAGCATCTATTTTTAACTTCTCGTCATCTTTAGTATCACCTTTGATAACCTCAACCTTAAAGTCAACTATTGAATTATCAAATGCTGATAAATAATCTATAACCTTTTTTCTTACATTTTCATCAGTTGCAAAATTTTTAGGAGCTAAGTTAGATAAATAGATATTCTCTATTGGTTTACCAAAATTAGCAAATTCGTTTTTTATGAACCAGTCTCTTATAAACCTGAGTTTTTCAACTTTTAATTTAGATCCTAAAGATACCAATAACGTTTCTTTTTCTAAGGCTATAGCCAAATTATCCTTCACCTTATTAGTAAATCCTGATAAATCCAATTCACCAGTTTTTCTATTCCTATAAAATACTTTATTAGCTTCTTTAGATGTTTTAGCTTTTACATTTAACCATTCTTCTATTACACCCTCTGAATCAATTGTAAATCCATAATTATAAGTTTTTTCTTTTACATCATTTTCATCAATGAAATATACTTCAAAAAAAGATTCAGCATCCTTTGAATTAACATCAAAAATAAATGGTGTTGGCCTTACAAAACCATCTCTATCATTTTTTAGTGCGTCACCACCATAATTCAAAGAAAAAATCACATACTCGTGCATATATCTAAATGCTTCAATAACATTTGATTTACCTGAAGCATTTGCGCCAAATATCGCAGCAACTGGCAATACCTGTTCACCACCAGCACGTACAATATGCTTTTCATATTCACTTATTTTAGTAGCTGTCATATCTAAAGTTGTATCATCTCTAAATGATTTAAAATTTTTAAAATTAAATTGTAATAGCATATGCATCATCCTTACTTTTCATTTATATTATATTCCAAAAAGCAAAAAAATCAATATCAATATGAGATTTTTTCTCATTTGAGTATATTTTTGGTGAAATATTAGGTAATAAATCTAGTGTAATAATTACAATTAAAAAATCAACAAGATGATTAATATTTTTTATTCTAGTTACAATTTCACTTCTAAAATAAATATTTTTAAAGCATACACCTAAAAGATGCGAAACCATTCCAAAAAGATTTTAATGACTTCATTAAATCAAACTTAGGCGTATCCATTCATAAAAGTTCATCAATAAATATGACCTTGCACTCTAATGAAGATATCCTTATGAGATCCTTTAGTTTTTTAAATGCTATAAACCAATTAATAATTTTTTCGTTAGATTGATACAAAGAATTTTTTAAAGATTACTTAAATGCAAATAATTGCTACTTTAAACTTCCATTTGCGACTCTAGAATGATGAAATAATATTTCATTTTTAAATATTTCATTAATCAAAAATGTTTTTCCAATTCTTCTTTTGCCATAAATAGTTAAAAAATAAGACGTATTATCATTATATATATTTTCTAATAATTCTATTTCTTTTTTCTTCCAACAATCATTTTAATTATCTCATTATAATTTACTTAATCTGCGTTTTTTCACCACTTTAAGTAAAATATAGTAACTTATCAATATTTATTATCATATATTTTGTACATAATGCGATAAATGTAGTTATTTTTTATTGTTTATTTTATTATATATCTTTGGAGCCTTTTAATTCTATTAATTAATGTAAAAATAAACTAACTACTAAAAAATGACGTGCTTTAAGCACCTCATTTTTTATTCATCAAAAATTTCCTGTTCCAATTTTACATTATTTTCAAGCATATACGTAATAGTATCTTTAAAGATTTCAAACCTTGAATCAGCTAACATCTTTAATAATCTTTTCTTGTCATTCTCTGTAAGTTTTTTTATATTTTCTTTATATTTAATTAACTCGATCTTATCCATTCTATATGGAATAAATGGAATCTTAGTTTTTTCAACAAGATTGTTAAAGATTAAAAATCCTCCACAATCAATATCACTAAAGTGGTAGTATTTTGCATTTGGATATTGTTTATATATTTTTAATAGTAAGGTTTGCTTAGTATGGTTATGAAATCCACCCAAATAAATTATAACTGCATCTTTATCATTTAAAGAATAAAACGTAGTTAAATTCTCTACAGTAATTATTTTTGTTACATTTGAGTCAAGAATAATTAAACTCTTAATCATATCATCAGATAATGATAATTCAAATTTCAAATCATTTAAATTAATGATAGAATCATTTATTTTAACAATAAGATTATTCTTAATAAGTGCATAGGAAGAATTCTTAATGATATTATATTCAGCAAGAACGGCATCATCAGATGAATACTCATTTCCATCAAAATCTTTAATTATCTTTATAATCTTTCCTTGTACAGATTCAAATATTTTTGAATCATTAAAATATCTTACTGAGAAATCTCTTTTCTTTGTTTCCTCTGTAAGCAAAAATAACGATTTAAATATTGAAAGTAACAAATCAAGCTGATTAGCATCACTAAAGTATGATTTAGGGTATTCATATTTCTCTTTAACATAATCTTTTACATATTCAATAAACGAATCCATAAAATTGTCGAAATGATATTTTTCTAAAATATTATTTATTTTATCTAATTCATCTGTTGGTTTATCTCTTCCAATATATGAATATAAATCATCAACCTGAGAAAGATTTAATGACAAAGACTTAAACGAATCATTATCAAAAACTGCAGTAATGAATCCTAATTTTTCTATTTTTTTGATAATAGCATCATTTTCATCAGAATACTTATAAGAATCAAAACCATTATAGCTATTTAAAACATCATCCCTTGTAGTAAGCGTAATGGTTCTTTTTACCACTGTTCCACCTTTAGACAATTTTGATTTCTCATATTTGTCCAAAAGTTTATTTAATAAATTAGTTTCAAAATTTCTCATTATTGTTTAGAAACAATATTAACATAGGGATGATTGTTAACCTTTGTAATTCCAATCAATGTATCCATATATGGAGAAATAGCACTTATTCTATTTGATGGAACAATAATAATAATTTGAATATTAAGTTTCTTATAAAATTCCATTAATGATTTAATACGGCTTTCATCCATATTGTTAAAGGCTTCATCGAATACAACCTGACATGTACTTTCCACCTTATTTGTATCCTTATTCATAAGCTCATCAAAGCAAGATGCCATAACAATATAAAATGGAGTTTGCGTTTCACCACCACTCTTTTCTCTATTGATTTTAGAGAAAAAAGATTCATCACCATATTTGTTAGTAATTTTAATATCATAATTCATATAATTACGATAATCTAAGTATTTATCAACTTCAGCTGCTGCCTTCTCGTCATTACGTTCCATTGAAATCTTATCAAACAAATCTTTCATAAATGACGCATCCTTTGCATCTAAGATATCAGTAAATAAATCTTTAGAATCCATTAATTTACCAGACATAATAATCCTATAATAATTATAGAATTCACTATCCTTAGTCGGCTCATAGTAGAATCTATACTTTTCCTCATCATTTCCAAATGGATGAAGTGCTAAATTCTTATTAATCTTATCTAACATATTTTGAGACTTTTCAATCTTTTCTTTTAGTTTAGATATAAAATCCTCTCTAAAGGAAATTTCAGCACGTTCATAAGTTTCTTTTGCTTCTATTTCATATTGAACAACACCACGGTTAGACAAATCATAATATTCATTTACATAATCTTTAATATGTTCTATAGATGCAACTAGCGATGGCTTATAGGTGTTTGTATACTTCTGCATTGTCTGTAATAGCTGAGAATTAGTAGCATTGTTGAACTTTTGAGCAGTTTCAAAATCAGCAATAATTTTTTCCTCATTAAGCCAATTATTAACTGTATATTCCGCCTTTTTCTTTGCATAAATATCTTTATCTAAAAAATTCATAACACTATTTAAATTTTTGGTCTCTAGCTCTATTGAATTTTTTAAATTGGATAATTTATTAGATACTTCACCTTGAGTTTTGCTATTAACACGTTTACCTTCATCATTAGCATTTAATTTATCATTTACCACAGTCAAAGTTTTTTTAGCAGTATCTATCCTTACAGTTATTTCAAGAAGTCCGTCATCTTTTTCATCTTTAACGATTTCTTCTTTTAAAGAGGCGATTGATTTATTTTTAATATCAACTTGCTGCCAATAATTTTCAGCATTTAATAATTCTCTAATATTACTTTCTTGAATGCACTTTAAAGCAATATTAAATTCATTTATTTTTGCTTGATTTTTTTTATTCTCACTTTTTAAAGAAGCCACTTCTTTATTTAATATATTAATACGTTTTTGTCTAGATTCTTGACCAATATATGGAGTAGCATATATTTCAGGTCTAGTAGCTTTTTGAACATAATTTTGATATACCATAACCTCTGGAGTAATAGATGACTCAAATTTCTTTAAATCAGTTACCTGATCAACGCAAATCAAATTTCCTAAAAGATATTTTGCATATTTATTTGCGAACTTATTTTTTACATCAATTTTAGTAACTAATGAATTTTTTTGTTCTTTTAT
>CALCWU010000027.1 GCA_937905855.1 uncultured Mollicutes bacterium | reverse complement strand
ATGGTAATGTAGATGGTGTTGTTACGACAGGACCTACCCAATGTGTTATTGTTGCTTCTCATATGATTATTAGAAAAATACCTGAGGTTAGTAGAATTTGTCTTTGTCCAATAATTCCTAATTTTGATGGAAGAGCTCGTTTTTTACTTGATGTTGGAGCTAATGTTGAACTAAGACCAGAGCATTTGAATGATTTAGCTATTATGGCTACAATTGTTGCAAAAGAGGTTTTTGGTTATGAAAATCCATCTGTTGGATTATTAAATATTGGTAGTGAATATGGTAAGGGAAGAGAACAGGATGTTTTAACTTATGATTTATTAAAGGCTAATTCTTTAATCAATTTTTATGGTAATATTGAGCCTACAGAGGCGCTTGATTCACCATGTGATATTATGATTACTGATGGATTCACTGGTAATATGGTTATGAAAAGCATTGAGGGTACAGCAAAGACAATGTCAAAAATGCTAAAAAGAGAAATTAAATCAAGCATTGGCGGTAAGATTGGTTACTTATTTATGCATAAAAATCTTGATAGATTTAAAAAATCAATGGATTCATCAGAACTTGGAGGAGCAATGATTTTAAGATCGGAAGAGCACACGTTAGTAATCCGGTAGCTGTTTATAATGCTATTAGACAATGTAAATTAATGATAGAAAAGGATGTAGTAGGTAAAGTTAAAAAATCCTTAAAGGAGCTTGATAATAATGAGACTGCAAAAGCTAATGAATGATTTAGGTGTAAAGTTTAATAATATTAATATTCTGGAGACAGCTTTGACTCATTCTACATATGCTAATGAACATAATACAATTTGTAATGAGAGATTAGAATATTTAGGTGACGCTGTTTTAGAGCTTGCAATGAGTAATTTTTTATATTTGCATGATCCTTTAGATGAGGGAGTTTTGACTAAAAGAAGAGCACAAGCAGTTTGTGAGGAGGCTCTTAATGTGTATGCTGCCAAAATTGATTTAAAGGAATATATTCGCTTTGGTAATGGTGAAATATCAAATAGCCTAAGAGATAGACCAGCAATTATTGCTGATGCCTTTGAAGCTGTTTTAGGTGCTATATATTTAGATCAAGGCTTTGATGTTGTATTAAGGGTTGTTGATCATCTAATTATTCCTTATTTAAATGAGGTATGGAATTTAAAGGATTATAAATCAATTTTACAGGAAAAGGTACAATCAGATAAAAGAAGCCTTCATTACGAAATTGTTAAAGATACAGGTCCAGCACATGACAAAACCTTTGAGGCGGTTGTCTATATGGATGATGATATTTTAATGGGACATGGCTTTGGAAAAACTAAGAAGGAAGCTGAACAGCAGGCTGCTAGAGAAGCACTACAAAAGGAAGCAAAAATTTAAATAATGCATATATTAATTTTGGGTGATTGCTGTGATAGGACTTTTGGGATATGGGAAAATGGGAAAAAGTCTATATTCTCGATTAAAGAATGAATATAAAATAAAAATTATTAAAAGTAAGGATGATTTACAAGATATAAAATCACTAATTGATTTTTCATCAATTAGTGCCTATGAGCTTTTAGAGTCTGCTGTTAAATCTAAGATTAATGTTATTTCAGGAACAACTGGTTATAATGATGAGCAAATTGGAAGACTAAATAGATTAGCGTTAGAAAATAATGTTATTTTTTATCAATGTAATAATTTCGCCAATTTAATTAATAGTTTTTATGATGCCTGCAAGGCACTAGATAATAACAATTTAAAAATATATGAAATTCATGATATGCAAAAGGCTGATCATCCTTCGGGAACAGCCTTATATTTAGCAAATATGTTAAATATTGATGTCAAAAATATTACTTCAATACGTAAATATGATGAATTTGCTAAGCATATTGTTATTTATGAAACACAAAATGAACGTATTGTAATAAAGCACGAAATTAAAAATAAAGATGCCTTTATTGATGGTTTCATTAATTTTTTTAAAAGGCTGGTAGAGGAATATGATAAAAGAATTATTTGAAAATGGTTATTTAAATATAGAAAAAATGATCATAAATGAGGCAAAAAATTTAGATATTACACCAATTGAGACACTTACCTTAATTGAATTATTGTATTGCTATAAAAGAAATAAAAAGATAGAAAAGCAAATAATTGAAATTAATTTAAAGCAAGGAAGTAAAGTAATCGATAATGCTTTAAATAGCTTGCTTGAAAAGAATTTGTATGAAATTTATATTTCATATGATAATTCCTTAGGTGATGAATTTATTAAGCTTGATCCGTTATTTGATAAGCTTGAGGCATGTATTGGTATGCCACAGGTAATTAAACAAAAAAATAAAATTGATGATGTTATTAATTTATTACAAGCAAAGATGAATAGAGTTCTTACTGCTAATGAGCTTGATTATGTTAAAGATTTTGTTTACGAGAAAAATTATGATAAGGATAAATTAGCTAAGGTTATAGATGATATTGTTGCTTCGGGAAAAAGAATAACATTTAGAAATATTATGGTAGCTGTTAGTAATAGTAATGCTAAGCCTGATGGTAGTCTTACAGGCTTATTGTCAAAAATGAAGGGCTAATATGGAACAAAGAACAAAAGTTGTCTTGGATTATCTAGAAGAGCTAATTCCAAGTCCTAAGTGTGAGTTGATTTTTAATAATAATTATGAGCTTATTTGTGCAGTAATGCTTAGTGCTCAAACTACTGATAAAAGGGTTAATGAAATTAGTAAAGTTCTATTTTCTAAATACCCTGATTTTTTTACACTTTCTTTAGCAAATTACAACGATATTTATAATATTATAAAGCCACTTGGTTTGGCAAATCATAAGGCTTCTAATTTAATTATGCTTGCTAAACAAATATGCCAAAATTATAATGGAACTGTACCTGATAGCTTTGAGGAATTATGCAAATTAAGTGGTATTGGTCGGAAAACGGCAAACGTTGTTTTGGCTTTAGGATTTGATGTTCCCACATTTCCTGTTGATACTCATGTAAATAGAGTTGCTAAAAGATTAGGCTTTGCTAAGGAGGATGATGACATCTTAGTAGTAGAAGAAAAGCTAAAAAGAAAGATTCCTAAAAATAAATGGATAGATTCACATCATCGCTTCTTATTATTTGGAAGGTATACATGTAAATCCTTAAATCCAATTTGCCAAAATTGTGGTTTAAAAAGCATTTGTAAATATAAAAATAGTAAATAGTTTGTGCCTCTAAACTGAGGCTTTTTTCTTGCAAATTTAATGACAATTTTTTTGTAGGAAATGAGATATGATATAATTGGTGATTTTATGAAGGTGAAATGCTTTGATTTTGAACACGAATTAGATTTAGAAAAAGCAATTAATGAATTTTTGGAAAATAGAAAAATTAAAATTGAATATGTTAGCTATAGTAGTAGTCATTTTGAATGTATGGGTGAACAAATTTATTCATTCTCTGCATTAATTTTTTATTCTAATCTAGAATAAATTAATATTCTAAGTAGGAATAAAAGTGCTTTATTTTTTTATTGATATATATATTTAATAGTTATTAAGTGAATAAAATGTAAATATAATAAGAAAATAAATATGGTTTAATTTTAAAAATATTTAATTATAATAACACTTGAGGTGTTAGTATGGATTTTAAATTTGAACTTGAACGTCGCAACAAAATAAATAATCAGGATAATATCATTGGAACAGAAATTAAAAATAGAAGATTAAGTATGAGTCTTACCCTTGCAGCTCTTGCTGAAGATACTTGCTCAACGTCTTATTTATGCAAAATTGAAAAATCGAAAATTGTAGCAAATAATCGCTGCCTTGAAGAAATCTGTAAAAGGGTCGGGATGGATAAGACGGAATATAATGATTTGATTAATTTAAAGAATGCATTAAAGCTAGTATGTGATTATTATTTTTTTCGGAATAATGCAGGAATTGAAAAATTAAAAAAATCAATTAATGATTTTAACAATTATCGAAGTCATATAATTAATTATGTTATAGCTCTTTATGAAAATAATTCATTGCAGGCTAGTAGATACTCTAAGCTGATTTTATCACTTGTTAAAGAAATAACGGATCTAGATTTATTAGTTTTTTTAACATTTTATTCAATCGATTTGATGCAACAAAATCAATATAGTGAAGCAAGTGATAATATTAAGGCTGTTTTAGATAGGCCTAGTGGTATAGCAACCTTAGAAATTTTACAAATGGAATGTTTGTTTGAATGTGCATATAGAAGTGACGCTTACTCTACATATATTTATTATGAGAAGCTTAGGGATTTATATTTTCAAAATTCATTATTTGAGCAAAGTCAAAAGCTATTTTATAAAATGGCAATTTATACCTTGATAAGAGAAAAAACGGAAGACTTCAACCATTTTTTTGAAAAGGTCAATAATCAAAGTCTTAAATATAATTTAACGTTTTATAAGGCTATTGGTACTGGCGAAGTAAATAAGGTGAAGAAAATGAATCCTGATAGGATGAATTATGTTGCTAAAATGATGTATTATTTTTATTTTGATAGAAATAGCTTTAAGCAAGAATATGCTAAAGGTTTAGAAGAAACAAAATATTATCGTGAAAAAGCAATAATTTCATACTTGAATGCCAGTATTAAGGGGAAAAGGGTTGAGTATTTATTTAATGAAGGTCTAAAGAAAGCCTTAGATGCATATGATGGAGCTATTTTGGATTATTATTTAAATGAATTAGCAAGCTTATTGCAAAATCAAGGTAGCTATTTGGGCTTTTTTGAGTTTTATCGTGAAGTTAGTAAAGTTAAAAAGGTTATAAACCAAATATGATGAAAAAAATATTTTTTCTTGTAGCTTTGGTTCTAGTCTTTTTTGGATATAGAGCATATATTCATGCTTCATCATATTATTTCGTTTGGGAGAATACTAATTTGACAATTCCCTTAAATGGGAATATAAGTGATTTTATGTATTTCCCAAAAGCAAATCTGTACTTAGATGATAAAAGAATTGAAGACTCTAATATAAGTTATTTAAGAACTGGCAATAATTTATATTTATTAGATGATGTTGATACTTCCACTGTGGGAAGATATTATGTTATGTATTATGCTTATGATTATGATTTGCAAACAGCAAATTGTGATGGCTACAGTCAACTTATTTGTTTTGAGGTGGTTGATGATATTCCACCAACTATAGATATTATCGATAGCAATTTAAAATTATCCTATAATGTTAAGAGCTTTGATTTTAAGTCATATATTAATGTTTATGATAATAATGAGCTTGTTAGTTATAATATTGATGATTCAAATGTAAAATATGGAGTCGTAGGAAATTATAGTGCTCATGTATATGCTTTTGATGGCTATCAAAGTAGTTCAAAGGATATTAATATAAGAATTGTTGATGAAGTGGCACCAAACCTAACATTTTTGCCAGAAAATAAAATATTAGAAATAGCTTATATAGACAATTTAGAAATAGATTTCCATAAATATTTTAAGGCTATTGATGAATATGATGGAAATGTAATTCAAAGCCTTGAAATATCAAATTATGATAATAAAAGTCTCTTACCGCAAATTTTAACAGCAAGAGTAAGTGATAATTCAAATAATTACAAAACAATTGAATTTACTCTTTTAATTAAAGATAATGAGCCGCCAAGCATTACCCTAAAGGGAATTGAGAATATTATTTATTTAGAAGATATAGATTTCTTTAATCCTTATGATTATATTGTAAATGTAAGTGATAATCTTAGTAATTTGACCATTAATGATGTTAATATTGAAGGAAAATTGGAAAAAAAGATTGGATCCTATAAATATATATATAAAATAAAGGATGAGTCAGAAAATGAAACAAAAAAAGAAATAATTTTTAGAGTGTTAAGTCTTAATTATTCTAAAATTACTATAAAAAATCCGACTATATACGTTAATGATGAGTTTGATATTTATAAATATGTAAATGTTGTTGATGATAGTGATTCTAGTGCAATTAATAATTTAAAAATTATTAATTCAAATTTGAATACTAAAAATAAAGGAACCTATTATATCGAAATAGCTGTAAACAATTCATCAGGTAATTTTTCGTACGCAACAATGTGTGTTAAGGTTGTTAGTAGAAGTAATAGTTATCTAAAATATTATATATTTATTGGAGGTATTGCGTTTATTTTTTTAATTTTCAAAGTAATTAAAAAATATAAAGGAAAATCTTAATTTTGTGGTATAATAAAATTGAGGTGGTATTAATGCGTGGCTTTTTGTATGGACAATCTGAATATAATATGTTAAAAAATGCTATGCATTTAGATGACTATTTGGCTTATGCCATTAAATATAAATATGAATACTTATCAATTACTGATGAAAATTTATATGCTGCATATAAGTTTTATTCAGGCTGCAAAAAAAATGGCATTAAGCCAATTTTAGGATTAGAATACACATCTTTAGAGGGAGATGTGTTTTTGTGTTATGCAATGAATAATGATGGATATAAATCATTAGTTCATTTATCAACGTATGTTAAGACTAATAAATTCACTCCTGATTTAAATCTTCTTATGGAAAATAAGAAGGGATTAATGATTGTATTGGTTGCTTCAAAATCAACTTTAAAAAATGTTGAAGATGATAGAAGACTAAATATATTAAATAAATTTAAAAATATGTTTGACGATTTTTATGTTGGCATTGCTCTACAATCTGTTAAAGAATATAATTTAAATGTTGAAATATTAAATTTTTGTTTATATAACGATTTTAAATGTGTGCCATTGCATCAAACGCTCTATTTAAATAGTGATGATTCTATTGTTTACAATGCCTTATGTGATATAAATGAAAATGGTGATAAGGTCTTAGAATTTGATGATTATTC
Source organism: uncultured Mollicutes bacterium (assembly GCA_937905855.1). Taxonomy (GTDB): domain Bacteria; phylum Bacillota_I; class Bacilli_A; order Acholeplasmatales; family Anaeroplasmataceae; genus CAKQDS01. The sequence goes on along the minus strand of CALCWU010000027.1, from coordinate 175 downwards.
ATTTCCAGTTAATTTAGACGAATTTGCGGAATATCCTTTTTTATTTGAAAATTTAAATAATGTGGTAGAGAAAATTGATTTAAAACTATTTGAAAACAAAATTCCAATGCCTACATTTGCTAATAACAAAGGAATTAGTTCATATGATTTCTTACGTGGGCTTTGTTACAAAGGT
>CALCWU010000026.1 GCA_937905855.1 uncultured Mollicutes bacterium | reverse complement strand
TGAGGTCAAGGAGGCTTTAACAAATAATTTCAAGGTTATTGATTCTATTAATGTAATGGGTGCTTTTGTTAATATTATGATTAATAAAAGTGAATTTGCAAATGAAGTAATCAATACTATATTAAAGGAACAAGAAAATTATGGTAATAAGGAAATAGGAAAGGATGAAACAATCGTTTTAGATTATTCATCTCCTAACATTGCTAAAAGTTTTTCTGTTGGTCACCTACGTTCAACAATGATTGGTAATTCTGTTAAGCTAATATTACAAAAATGTGGCTATAAAACTGTATCAATTAATTATTTAGGAGATTGGGGTACTCAATTTGGTAAGATGATTGTAGCTTATAAGCTATGGGGAAATAAAGAAGAAATAATGAGAGACCCAATTAATAATCTTACTGCATTATATGTTAAATTTCATGATGAGGCTGCAAAGAATTCTAAGCTTGATGATGAAGCTAGAGAGGTTTTTAGAGAGTTAGAGCTTGGTAATAAAGAATATTTAGAGCTTTGGAAGTGGATTAGAGAAGAATCATTAAAGGAAAGTGCTCAAATTTATGATTTACTTGAGGTTAAATTTGATTCTTATAATGGTGAAGCTTATTATAATGATAAAATGGAACCGGTTGTCGATGAATTAAAAGCTAAAAATCTTCTTGTGACTGATCAAGGAGCCCAAATTGTAGATTTAGGTGATGATATGCCTCCAGCATTAATTAAAAGAGCTGATGGTGGTTCATTATATATTACTAGAGATTTGGCTGCTGTTTTTATTAGAAAAAATGATTATCATTTTACAAAGATGCTTTATGTTGTAGGAAATGAACAAAAGCTTCATTTCGAACAGCTTAGAAGATTAATAACTAAGATGGGCTATGATTTTGCAGATAGTATTGAGCATATTGGCTTTGGCTTATATCTAACAAATGGTAAAAAAATGTCTACAAGACGTGGTAAGGTTGTAAAACTATATGATGTTTTACAGCAAGCTATTGACTTGGCCTATAAAGCAATTGATCAAAAGAACCCAACATTGGAGAATAAAGATGAAATTGCTAGAAAGGTTGGCGTTGCGGCAATAGTATTTGGTGATTTGAAGAATCAAAGAGAGCTTGATATTGAATTTAATTTGGAATCTAGTGTCCAATTTGAAGGACAAACTGGTCCATATTTACAATATACAGGAGTTAGAATTGCTTCAATTTTAAAGGATAAGAATATTGATTTAAGCAAAATTAATGCTAAAATTTACGAAAAACCACATTATTTTGAATTAATTAAGCTTTTATCTAATTTTGGAAGTATTGTTGAAAAGGCAGCCTTTGATAGAGCACCATCTGTAATTGCTAAATATTTATTATCACTTGCTCAAAGCTTTAACAAATTTTATTCTTTAGAAAAGATTAATGCTGTTGAAGATGATGTTCGTAATACTAATTTTGCCCTAGCTAAATGTGTAAGAATCGTATTAAATGAAGGATTAAGATTACTTGGTATTCATTACCTAGATCAAATGTAGAAAAATGCAAACTAAAAAGGGAATGGTCAAGTACTTTATCTTAATTATCTCTATAGCCGTATTTATTGGTGTTTTTATCTTTTCATTTAACGATATCAATGCTATATTTGAGGTGTTAAGAGAAGCAAATTATAAATATGTGTTATATGCATTTTTATTCTTGCTAATATATGTAATTTTATTACCAATTTCAATGCTTGTTATTTTGTATGGTAAAAAAGAAAATATCAAGTTTATTGATGCATATAATATTGTTGCAAGTGAGTTTTTCTTTAGAGGTGTTACTCCATTTAATGCTGGTGGAGAACCCTTTCAAATTTATGGGTTTAACTGCTGTAATGTTAAGACGAGTAGAGCGACCTCTGTTGTTTTAATGAATTTTGCAGTATTTCAGGTTTTAACGAATATTTTATGCTTTTTAGCATTTGGTATTTATTATAAACAAATTTATGCAACTCTTAGTAATTATTTTTATATAATTATAATTGGATTTGTTGTAAACATATTTACTATGATTTTCTTGTTTTTTGCAATGAGCAAAAAGATGGGTGGCATAGCAATTAGATTTTGTCATTGGCTTGGAAATAAAAAGATTACCAAAAAGCTTCTTACTGAAAAAAGATTAGCAAGTCTTGATCAATATTTTTTAGATATGGCAAATGCCTCACATGAATTAATAAAGCAATGGCCAATTATGCTTTTATGTGCTTTTGTTAAATTAATTAGTATATTAGCTTATAATGCTATACCTTATTTTGTTTTCAAGGCACTTGGTGTTGATTTAAATATTAGTCAGATAATTTTTATTACTATGATGACTATTTTTACAATGACAATGCTTATTTGGGTACCAACTCCTGGTGCTTCAGGAGGAATTGAATTTGTTTTTACAATTATATTTGCATCCCTAGGTGCGACAGGTGCCAAAGCAGTTAGTGGTATGCTAATATGGAGACTTTTAACATATTATTTCTTGCTTATATATGGATTTATATGCTACTTAGTTTTCACGAAGAGGAGAAAGAAGTATGAAGATAGGAATATTTACTGATGCTTATACTCCAGCAATCAGTGGTGTAGTTACATCAATAAAAATGCTTGCCGAAGGTCTTAGAGCCAGTGGTCATGAGGTATATATTTTCACGACAAAATTAGATATGCCTAATGAAGAATTAGATGAAATTGAATCAAAATATGTTGTTAGATTTAAGGCATTAGATTTACCATTTAAGGCTTTAAGTGGTTACAGATTTTCTATGAAGCTTAACCATAAGGCTAGTTATATAAAAAAACATTATAAGCTTGATGTAATTCATATTCAAACAGAATTCTCTATGGGAAAATTAGGCATAAAGGTAGCTAAAAAAATGAATATACCATATGTCTATACCTTCCATACAATGTATGAAGAATATTTACCATATGTTTCTAAGGTTATTGATAAATATTTTCATAAATCATTCTTTTCAGTTTTGAAAAAAATGTTTATTACGCCTATTAATAAAAATGCTAAGGTTATAATTGTTCCAACAAAAAAGGTATTTGATCAGCATGAAAATTATTTATTAACAGGCGATATTAGAATAGTTCCTACAGGCCTTGATCTTGATAAATTTAGAGTTGAAGTTGATAGCTCAGAATTAAAGCAATTAAGATCTAAGCTAGGAATTAATGATGATGCCTTTATTTTCTTATCATTAGGAAGACTTTCTAAGGAAAAATCAATTGATATAGTTATTCGTTCTTATGCTAATAGTCAAAAAGGAAAGAACAGTGTTTTATTAATAGTTGGTGATGGACCAGCATCTGATGGTCTTAAAGACCTAGCAAAAAAACTTGATATAGATAATCAAGTAATCTTTGCTGGCTTTGTTGACTGGCAGGATACGATAAAGTATTATAAATTAGGTGATGTTTTTGTAAATGCATCTAAATCTGAAACTCAAGGCTTAACATATATTGAGGCCTTAGCTTCATCACTTCCTGTTTTAGTTCAAAGCGACGAATGTCTTTTAGACGTTGTTTATAATGATTATAATGGTTTTTTATTTGATGGAGAAATAGAACTTGCGTCTATAATGAATGACATTGAAAAAAATAAAAACAAAATTTCTGATTTGAAGAAAAATTGTTCGAAATCAGTTGAAAAATTTTCTAAAATATGTTATGCTAATAGCGTTCAACAAATTTACTTGGACGCACTAAGCAAAAAGGAGTAGTTATGCTCCCAAATGGGGGAGTGGTGAAACGGTAGACACGGTGGACTCAAAATCCACTGCCGTGAAAAGCGTGTGGGTTCGAATCCCATCTCCCCTACCAATGATAAAATTAATGCTTTGATAATATTATCAAGGCTTTTTTTGTGTGAATTGCAGCATTTACGTTTAAAATATGATATTTTACTTTAAAAATTGAATTTTATTAGTTTTACAGGCTGTTAGTAGACTTCATTTAGAGGCTCTATTGACAGCGTTTTATTTTGACTTTACACGATTTGAATTTTAAGACAATTTTGAGAAAAATCCAAGTTCTTATAGATAAAAAGCAAGAAAAATGTTATAATTTCTACAAGAATAAAAATGTGGATGAGGAGTATTTATGACTTATAAAGAAGCAGTCAAAAAATTAAGACTTATATTATTAACTATGTTAAGTATAAGCTTATGTAGTTGTAATTCTTTATTCAATTCGAATCATATGGATGATCATGAATATTGTGATATGATAATGAAAAATCTTACTACCTATTTAGCTGAAGAAAATACAAATGAGTTAAAGAAATTATTTGCCCCAAAATTATATGATATTTCAACGTTTGAGGCTGATTTACAAGACTTAGTTGATTATTACGATGGACAATGTGAAAGCATAATTGGTAGTGTTACAACAGGCGAATATTCAAATTGGGATTACGAAGAAAAAAAGCATCAATTAGAATATACTATAGTAACGAATGAAGATACATATAGATTTGTAATTTATTATGTTGTAATAGATAGTAGAACAAATAATAATATTGGAATTAATTCTATGTACGTTCTTAAATTATCTGAAGATGAATTTCCAGATAAAATTTATGGAGGAAGTCTTAACAAAGTTCAAGATGGGATTCACGTAGCGTATCCACATGAATTGCCAAAGGATTAAGCTATGAAAAAGATATTAATTTGTATTAATATAAGTTTACTTATGGTTATATTTACAGGAATTTTATTTATGTTTTTAAGTAAATCTCAAATAGCAGAAGATTTAGTGTGTTTGAAAATCAACTATAAAAACGAAAGGTGCCTAGTGATATATTAAATGATGCTTCATTAAAATTTAGTTCAACATTTGATTATGATACAGGAACATCTACTCTGAAGATATATATAACACAAAAAATACAATTTCTTTAGGTTACGATACGCTTAGACAGGTTAGCGGAATATATAGAACAAAAATAGGGAACTTACCTAATAAAAATATTTCTGGGTTAACAGATTTATTTAAAGCTGCTGATCCTACTTTATCTGTACAAAATTATATGACAAGTCTTTCTGTCGATAAGCAATATGAAATTGGCATACAAGTTTTAAGATTGCTAGGAGTGAAAATTTAATGAAAGTTTTAGAAATGATAGAAAATTATAAAAAAAATTGTATTGCACAACATTTAGAAAAAGATTACGTTTTAGGATTAAAATATTTAGAAAATAACAACAAAATTGTAAATAATGTTTTTAATAAAGGAATGGAAAAAGAGTTTTTTGATAAATTGTTTAAAGAAAAAAATCCTTGGATATTGAGTGATGCTGCTTTTGATAGTTTTAATCATCACTATATGTTACACGAAAGTTTAAATATAATACATTGGTGTAAAGAAAATGCCGATTCTTTAATTTTTTGCAATGATTTGGAATTAAACAGAAAATCACAATTATTTTTTAAAAATGATAGCTTTTCTATGTACGAAGAAAATGTAAAATTTTATGATGAGGTAGGCGATTATTTATATAAAAAATATTTTGAATATAGACATATGCTAGAAATGCAATATAGATTTTTATGTGGATATTCAAAAAAGAATTTTAATGAACCTATAATTTTTTTGCTTGATGAACTTAATAATAACCAAAAGTTAAATGATTTTTATGAAGCAGTATCAAAAAGGTTTACATTATGTGAGGATTATATGGTGGCACTAACATTAAATGCCTATTATATGTATAATTACTTTGATAATAAAGAAAAAATAATTAAAACGCTTAAATCGGTTTTAAGTTACAAAAAAATAACGATTGATTTAAGGAATCTTGTGCAAAAATTATTGATTGAAATAGAAAATTGAATTCTCTTCTAAAAATAAGAAAATGTCAAGTAAAATTTTAGGGTGCTAAAAGGTGCTAACAAATTACACGATTTATTACAAAGGGTGCTAAATTTTCACACGATTACAAGTAGGGGTGCTAACCTTGTCGAAATGCTATATACGCTTACATAATAGTAGAATAGGTCTGATACAAAGTTATCGGACTTTTTTATTGCAAAAATAACAGAATTTAGGTTTAAAATGCGATATTTTGCTTAAAAAATAGAATTTTATTAGTTTTACAGGCTATTAGTAGACTTCATTTAGAGGCTCTATTAGCAGCTTTTTATTTTGCTTTTACACGATTTAACCTTAAGGGTGCTAAAATTCTACACGATTTGAGTAGAGGTGCTAAAAATTTACACGATTTAACACGATTTGAATTTTGAGACAATTTTGAGAAAAATACAAGCTCCATATAGATAAAAAGACAAAAAAATGTTATAATTTTTACAAGATTATAGAAAAATGTGAATGAGGAGTATAATTGTATGAAAAAGTTAATAATGTATGTTCTATTTTTTGTTTGTGCTTTAGGCTTAACTGCGTGTGGTCAAAATGGAAAAGGTACTTATTATCCTAATAGCAGTGAAATGCAAATAAATCTTCAAAGTGAAAATTATGAAGTTAATGTCCGAACTATTCAGAATGATGATTATTCTGGAACTTGTCTAATCGGCATAAAAGGCGATGAATACATCGAATTCTATTGGTTAAACGATGACGATGATATGTCGTTGATAGAAGAGCAATTGAAAGAAAAATATCCAAACTATAATAAATTAGTAAGTATGAAAAATGATAATCAATTTGGAACATTTATTTTCTGTTCTTCTGAAAAAGCAGCGGATGATGCTGGCATTGTAATCATTGATGTAAAAATTAATTTATAACATAGTATAATATATTTTTATTTTTGATATTTTTGTCTATTTTTAAGAATCCTGAAATTTGAAGATTTGCTTCATTTTTATAATCAATTAGAAATTGAAAGGTATCAGTTCTATTAAGGTGTTATTTTTATAGTCGATATTTTTTCTTTTTATGATTTAAATTTGGGTCATTGATACTTTTTAGTTTGCATTTTTGTCATTCGAAACTTTTAAATAATAGGTTTTAGACAGCAATTATATATTGCGGTGGCAAAAATATTGATATTTTGGCAAAAATCTTTCGGATGAATTAACTGATAATGA
>CALCWU010000025.1 GCA_937905855.1 uncultured Mollicutes bacterium | reverse complement strand
AGTCCTTTGCGAGATTTCCTCGTTAGAAAGGCAAGAAAATTTTTAAGAATAGGAGGGCTATATTATGCCTATATATAATACTGAAGATTATGTAAAACTTATGAGGCCATTACCTAAAGACTGGCCTAAGGATATTGAAGGAATACCTTTTGTAAAGAAAAGCACAATAGATATCTCTAATATGGATAACGGAAAATGGTTGATTAATTTAAGCAATACTTATTCTGGTGATAAAAATGCTTATAGAAAAATTGTTCATTGCTTTAAGGAAAATAATGAACTGGATCGTTTTTATAATAAGCCATATATGTTGCTTGAAAAAGTTTGTAAATATTATGCTATCTCAACATTAGATTTTGGAATGCACCCAGGTATGGAAAGAGCTCAAATAATTGAGGCAACATTTAAAAATAGGTGGTCTGGTGCCTGGCAACAAATGAACGGTCGTGAAAGAGTAGCTGTAACTGTTGGATGGGTATTTGAAGATACTTATGATATTTGCTTTGCTGGAATCCAAGATGGTACTTTATTAATCATATCTACACTAGGTGTATGCAATGAATTATCTAGAGAAATATTTCTTAATGGTTATAGAGAAATGAGAAAAAGATTCCCTCATTCACAAATTCTATGCATGGGTAATAAATTACCTGAAATGAATAATGATGTTTGTTACATAGATTACAAGCATAGTTTTGAAAATTGGGATAAGTATAGAGATTATTGGCAACCTGCTCTATTCAATTGGGATGGAAAGGAGGCTAATAACGATGTCATCTAGAGGAAGTTATGCAGTAAATGGTCATATTACAACAAATGAATATACAACAATCTATGTTGATAAGGCTGGAAGTAAAATATTAAAGGGCACGTCTTCAAAGAGTCATTCCCTACCAGATTATGCTCATACGCCAAATTCTGTTTATGTAAAATTAAAAAAGGATGGTAGGACATTACATGAAATGCGCTTTTATGATGAAAAAGGTCATCCTATTATAGAAATTGCTTATCACCCTGAACCTAAAATTAATAATGGTAATAGAGAAGACAGTATAGTACATTTTCATATTTATAAGGGACTAGATAGAAACCTCGCTCAAAGAATGGATGAGCATCTTAAAATTAAAGAAAAATATGCAAAATATTTAAAGGAGTATGGTTTATATGATAAATGCTAATTTAAGTCAATTCTTAGACACTGGTTGGTTCAATGAAGCTACTTTATACTATAAAGGATATATTTATTGGTGTGAAGGATATTGGGATAAAACAAAAGAAAAACCAATACATTTCTTCGTGTATAGATTTCCGGCAAAAGTTGTTGATGAAATATATTTTGAGCGAATTCATACAGATGAATCTTTTAAATATATTTTTGAAGTATGGGGTTATGGCGAAGATGATGTTAAAGAAAAATTTTTAAAAGCTAAAATCTTTGAAGGAAAATCATTTTGGGAAGTAGAAAAAGAATTAGCGTGGTTAGATGAGTAATTATTAAAGAAGGAGTATTGTTTATAATATAAATGGATAAAATAAATATAAAGTTTAAACCAATGATGTGTCCTATTTGTGATGGAATGTATTTTTCAGGACCAAATAAAAATTCATATGATGATGAAATTTAAGAATATTTAAATGGTGAAGTACAATGTAGTCATTGTGGATGGATTTATGATTTACATCAAGCTGAAAATCCTGATTATGATTATTTTGAAGAACATATGCCAAAACCTAAACCACATAAATGTCCTATTTGTGGAGAATAATCTGATATATGCCCAGTATGTGGTTGGGAAGATACTGGGTTTGAAGATATGCCTGATGAAAAACCTAGTGAATATATGATGTCATTTAACGAAAGATTAGCTTGGTTTAAAGAAAAGAGAAAAAAATCCTAAATATATAAGGGATAAAGACGAAAATTAAAAAGTAATTCAATGCAAATGAAGTCCTAGCCTTGAAAGATAATTTCAATTTCGTGGAAATAAGAACTAGCCTAAAATATGGACAATTGAGGTGAACAACTACTAGTCAGAGGAATATTGTAATCAAGCAAGATAGTAAGATAATTCATATAGTTACAATAACACAAGGACTTCAAAAATACTAATATGTAGTTAGACTTAATCAAGGCCTAAATTTACACTACATATTATGCGAAAGGTGATATAATGTGTACAGCAATAAAATATAAGAATAATTATTTTGGAAGAAATTTAGATTATGAATTTTCTTATGGTGAGAAAATTACAATAACTCCGAGACTTTATCCTATTAAATTTAAATATATAGAAGAATTAAAAAGTCATTACGCTATAATTGGTATGGCTCATATTGCTAGTGACTATCCTCTATATTATGAGGCTGCAAATGAAATGGGGCTAGCGATGGCAGGCTTAAATTTTGTGGGCAATGCTTCGTTTTATCAATATGATGATAATAAAAATAATGTTTGTGGCTTTGAACTTATTTTATATATTCTAGGACTTGCTAAAAATGTAAATGAGGCTATCTCTTTACTTAATGGCCTTAATTTAGTAGGAACACCATTTTCTAATAATTATCCTAATGCTTCACTTCATTATCTAATTAGTGATAAAAATATGAGTATAACATTAGAATTTGAACGTGATGGCATGCATATTTATAATAATCATATCAATGTTTTAACTAATAACCCACCATTTTTATATCAGATTGCAAATTTAAATAATTATCTTAATTTAACTCCTGATGAGCCTACAAATCGTTTTTCAAGTAGCATAGATTTAAAGACATATAGTAGAGGAATGGGAGCAATTGGTCTTCCAGGTGATTTGTCAAGTGAGTCTCGCTTTGTAAGAGCAGCATTTTTTAATGCTAATTCTAAATCTTTTGATGATGAGCTTAGTAATGTTAATCAATTCTTTCATATTTTAGATAGCGTTTGTCAAATAAGAGGAGGATGCCATTTAGGCGAAGATAAATATGAAATTACAATTTATTCTTCCTGTATAAACCTTAATGAAGGTATTTATTATTATAAAACCTATAATGATTTTAGTATCAATAAGGTTTCTTTATTTAATGAGGATCTTGATACATTTAAGCTTATAAGCTATGAAATGCTTAACAAAATGAAAATAAATGAACAAAATTAAAGGAAACAGCAATGTTTCTTTTTTATTTATATCTGCAATAATTATAGTTATTTAAAAGTTTTTCGGTTTATAATCGCAAAAGATTTTTTTCTTTTTTTTAGACTATACTATCTATGAATGGATGGTGATTTAAATGATTTATAGATCATTATATGTAGATAGGATTATGGCTTATGTAAATGCGCCATTTGTAAAAATTCTTACAGGCGTGCGTCGCTCTGGTAAATCAACGATTTTGAAAATGATTATGGAGCAATTAAAAAAAAGATATAATGTTCCTGATAATCACATTATAAGTCGCCGCTATGATTCTATGGAATACGATGATATGACGGCAAAACAAATGTATATTGATTTAAGAGAACAAATTTCATCAGAAGGAAAAACGTATTTTTTTCTTGACGAGGTACAAGAAATTAATGGCTGGGAAAAGGTTGTTAACTCACTTATGTCAGATTTTGATGTTGATTTATATGTTACTGGTTCTAATTCACGTATGTTGTCATCAGAAATTTCAACTTATTTAACAGGAAGATATATTTCTTTTCGCATTTTTACCTTGTCTTTTAGTGAATATCTTATGTTTAAAGAAGAATATGGTGGAGCTTTAGAACCAAAAATTGAACTTGCTAATTATTTACGTTTAGGTGGGTTTCCTGCAACCCATTTACAAAAATATTCACAAGATGAGATTTATACGATTGTAAAAGATATTTATAATTCTACAATATTTTCAGACATTGTTAAACGAAACCAAATAAGAAAAATAGATCAGTTGGAACGTGTTGTAAAATACACATTTAACAATGTTGGTAATACTTTTTCTGCTAAATCAATTGCTGATTATTTAAAAGCTGAACATCGAAGCATAGATAATGAAACTATATATAGTTATTTAGAAAAACTTGAGAAGGCATATATCCTTCATCGTTGTTCACGTTATGATTTGCAAGGTAAGGAAATTTTAAAAACTAAGGAGAAGTTTTACCTTGCTGATACGTCTTTAAGATATAGTGTTTTAGGCTATAAAGAGGAAAGTGTGGCCTCAAGCTTAGAAAATATTGTATATTTGGAACTATGTCGAAGAGGATATGATGTCTATGTCGGTAAATTTGGCAGTGGTGAAATAGATTTTGTTGCGAGTCGTCAAAATGATAAACTTTATGTTCAGGTAACAAAAGAAATTACTGGAGCTTCAACAGAAAAACGTGAATATAGTAGGTTGTTAGAAATTCATGACAATTATCCTAAATATGTTCTTACAGCAGATGATTTTTCTATGGGAAATTATGAAGGTATTAAAACAATGCATATTGCTGATTTTTTGTTAAGTGATGAATTTTAATAATGAATTTTGGAGTGCTCACTTTAAATGTGGGCATTTTTTTTAGAAAATTACAAATAATAGTTATACAATTATAAAAAAATCACTTTTATTAAGCACTAAAGTCAATAAAATTAATCGGAAAATTAAAAATATTAAGCATATGGCTTGAAAATATTAATTTTTGTTATATAATTGTTAAAAAGGAAGTGTTTGGCATGAGTTTAATAAAAAATATTAAAAGAGAGTTAATAATTTCTAGGAAAGAGAAATCAATATTAATATATGTTGGTTTGATTATCAATATGGTATGTGCTGGTATAATACCATTTATAACGATTATTCTTAATAAGGAAGTAATTGATTGTTTGGAAAATAAAGAGAATATTAATCATATTATTAGGCTGGTTTTATTTTTATGCATAACTGGTGTTTTATGTGAGGTTGTTTCTACAATTATTGTTAGAATGTTTAAAATTGCTTTTATTGATATAAGATTAAAGGAATATAATAAGGTTAATCAAATGTATTTAAATGTTGATTATAAGCATATTGAGGATGCTAAATTTAATGATAGCTTTAAAGTGGCTCAAGTTGCTTTATATGGTGATAATATTGGATTCCAAAATATTTTGACAGTTTTTATGGAAATATTACCAATAATATTATCAACAATTATATATATCATTGTAGTTGGAAAATTTAATGTGTTAATTTTATTATCAGTTATATTGAGTTCAATAATTGTTGTTTTTATAAACAAAAAAATAGCTAATTATATTTCTTCTAAGAAAGAAAAGCTTGCAAGTGTTCGAAGAAAAAAAGATTATTTTTCTAATGTTGCTTATGATTTTTCATATGGAAAGGATATAAGAGTTTTATCCTTAAATGATAATATTAAAAGACATTATAATGAAAATGCTAATGTTGAATTTTCTATTACTAAAAATATTGCTAAAAAAAGATATAAACTAGGATTATTAGAAATTTTATTACTTTTTTTAGAGGATGCATGTGCTTATTTCTTTATCATTAAAAGCTTTTATGACGGAAAAATATCAATAGCATTAGTTTCAATGTATATATCATCTGTTACTTTGCTTAGTGAATCATTTAGAATATTAACAGATAAAATTGGTTCTTTAATAAAGGATTCAAAATATGTAGATTCTTATTTTGAGTTTATGGATAATTATAGTAATTATCAAACAACAGGAAAGCTTGATTCTTTAACTGATACATTAGAAATTGAATTTAAAAATGTATCCTTTAAATATCCAAATACTGATAAATGGATTTTAAAAAACTTTAATTTTAAAATAAATAAGGGAGAACATTTAGCTATTGTTGGGACAAATGGAGCTGGTAAATCAACTATTGTTAAATTAATTTGTGGTTTATTTTTTCCAAATGAGGGAGAAATATTAATCAATGGCTATAATATAAGAGAATTTAAAAAATCTGAACTAGAAAAAATGTTTTCTGTTGTATATCAGGATATAAATATATATGCTGGAAGTGTCTTAGAAAATGTTAGAGGTGAGGATTGTCAAAATGATAATAAAGCTATAGAGGTTATAAAAATGGTAGGGCTTGAAGATAAAATAAAAAGCCTTCCAAATGGTTATCAAACTAGCCTTTTAAAAATAATTGATAATGATGGTGTTGAATTATCTGGTGGACAAAACCAAAAATTAGCAATTGCAAGAGCATTATATAAGGATGGGAATATGGTTATATTAGATGAACCGACAAGTGCTCTTGATGCTATGGCAGAGGCTTCAATTTATAGTGACTTTAATAAGCTTGTAAAGGATAAAACAGCAATTTATATTTCCCACCGCTTAAGCTCAACAAAGTTTTGTGATAAAATTGCTTTATTTACTAAAGAAGGCTTAAAGGAATATGGAACTCATGATGAGCTTATGAAGCAAAAAGGTGAGTATTATAATATGTTTATTATTCAAGGTAAATATTATAAAGAAGGAGGTAAGGTAAATGAAGAAGAATAGATTTGTCCTAATGAAATTTATTAAATTATGCTTTAAAGCTTATAAGCCTTATTTTGTTATTTTGTTTTTTGATTCTTTACTTAAGGCTTTTGAATTTGTTTTTAATGCTTATGCAATTTCAATTTTAATTAATTATTTAGAAACCTCGACATATATTAAGGGATTAGCTTGTGGAGGAGTAATTGTCCTCATAAATCTTTGTTTTTATTTCTTTAATAAGCTTTTATTAAGGTTTAGAGAGCCTATGGAAACAAAAATGAATAATAATCTTGAACAAAAAATTATGGACAAGCTTATGAATTTAGATTATGAAAAATTAGAGGATCCAGAATGTCTTGATCTAAAGGAAAGAGCACGTATGGGAGTTAATAATTTTGGTGCAATAAATAGAATAATCAATAATTTATTTTTATTAATGCAAAATATATTAGTTATAGCTTCACTTGGTAGTATTATTGCTTTATTTGATTATTCGTTAATTATTGTTTTAGGAGTTGCAATTTTGATTAATATAATAATTGTTTTATTAACGACTAAGGAAACAATTAAATTTTACAACGAATTAATCCCAATTAATAGAAGATTTGGCTATTATATTAGTACAATTTTAGATCCTACGAAAGCTAAGGATTATCGAATGTATGATAATATTGCTGATATGATGAAAAATAAGTATATCAAATATGAAAAAGAAACAATTAAAGAGTTTTCTAAAGCTTACTTTAAATATGGCTTCTTTGAAACAATTCAAAAAATTATTAGCTATCTTGAGCTATTCTTTATCTATATTATAATAGTTAGAAGAGTAATCAATAATAATTTATCTATTGCAACGTTTAGTCTTTATGTTGCAAGTGCAATATCATTCTCTAAATGTGTTATAAGCTTAATTGGCAATACTACTGGGCTTATTGAATGTAAAACCTATGTAATACCATTAATAGAGCTTATGAATCTAAAAGATAATTCAAGTGATAGTGGAAATATAAAATTAGAACAGGAAATTGATACTATAGAATTTAAAAATGTTTCATTTAAATATCCAAAAAGTAAGGATATTATTATAGATAATATTTCATTTAAAATTAATAAGGGTGAAAAATTATCGATCGTAGGCTTGAATGGTGCTGGTAAAACAACGCTAGTAAAATTAATTGCAAGACTATATTTGCCAACTAGTGGTGAGATTTTAATTAATGGTGTTAACATTAATTGTTATGAAACAAAATCATATTTAAAACAAATTAGTACTGTTTTTCAGGATTATAAGCTGTTTGCCTATTCTTTAATGGAAAATATTAATTGCCAAAGCCAAGAAAAAGCTTATGATATTTTAAAAAGTGTTGGTCTTAAGGATAAAATAGATAGCTTACCAAATGGTGTAAATTCAATATATTCTAAGTCATATTGTGATGAAGGTATTGAACTTTCTGGCGGTGAAAGTCAAAAAATAGCAATTGCAAGAGCTATAAGTACTGATTCATCGTTTGTTATATTAGATGAGCCTACAAGTGCTCTTGATCCTTTAGCAGAGGCTGAGATATATGAAAACTTTAATAAATTAGTTAAAGGAAAAACAGCAATTTATATTTCTCATAGAATGTCTTCAAGTGTATTTTGTGATAAAATCCTTGTCTTAGATAATAAAAAAATTGTTGACTATGATACACATGAAAATTTAATGAAGAAAGAAAATTCATTATATTATAAGCTATTTAATTTGCAAGCAAAAAATTATTTAAAATAAGATTAATTTATTGTATAATTGATTAAGCGAGGTAGTAAAAATGAAGATATTAATTTTAAATGGTTCACCAAGAATTAATGGCAATACTAGTATAGCTATTAAGGAAATGGTTAAGGTTTTTGAGGAAAATGATGTTGAAAGTGAAGTTGTTCAATTAGGAAATAAGGACATTAGAGGCTGTATTGCTTGTAATTATTGCTATAAAAATAAAAAATGTGCAATTGATGATATTGTAAATGAACTTGCGGTAAAATTTAATGAATGTGATGGCTTAGTTGTTGCTTCACCCGTATATTTTGCATCTGCTAACGCCACATTAATTGCTTGCCTAGATAGATTATTTTATTCAACTAGCTTTGATAAACGTTTTAAGGTTGGAGCAAGTGTTGTTTGTGCAAGACGTGGTGGTGCTTCAGCTACATTTGATGAGTTAAATAAATATTTCACGATTTCGGGAATGCCTATTGCTTCAGCTAATTATTGGAATAGCATTCATGGAAGAAAGGTTGGCGAGGCAGAGCATGATTTAGAAGGACTTCAAACAATGCGTGCTTTAGCAAATAATATGGTGTTTTTAATGAAATCTATTGCCTTAGGCTTAAAGGAATATGGTAAGCCAGAGGAAGAAAAAAAGATTATGACTAATTTTATAGGTAATAATCTATGAAAAATAAAAAGATAATGATTGGTTCATTTATAGCTGGTTTTGTCTTTTTTATTCTTGCTATAGTAGTTAATAAAAATACGGTTCTATTTATTACGTTTTTTGTTTTAGGATTTATTCTTTTAGTTTTAGGCACAAAATTTGAAAAGAAATTTAATATAATGGCTAATAAAAAGAATTTAGATGATATAGCTAAGGACGAGAAAGAAACAAAAGAATTAATTTTGAAGCACAAGGATGATAATAATGTTTTGAGCTTTATTTATGATATTTATAATAGAAAATATGAAGAATTAAATGAAATATTAGATAATTGTCCTTGGGAAATAGCTTATGACTATGATGAAAAAGAAAAATTTTATATGTTATCAATAAATAACTATCTTGGAAAAAAGAAGGAAAATTGGGGTATTGATATTTATTCAAATCCTGATGAGGATTCTTTAGTAATTAATGATGAAACTATGAAAATTAGCAATTTAACAAAGGAAGAAATATTAGAACTTTTACTTAAGGAACTAAGAAAGCATGAATTGCCTAAAACAATTGATTTTGTAATAAGAGTTCCTAAATATGCATTATACATTTCTATTTTTTTATTTTTAATTACAAGTTGTGGTATGATTGCTTCATCAATTTTTTATGCTTTAGAGAAATTAAAGATTGATGAATATTTGATTTTTATGGTTATTTTAGTATTATTTGCTATTTTAGGTGCAGCTTCAATTATTGAATATTATAATTCGAAAATTGAGCTTGAGCATGATTGTCTAAGTTATACTAATTTGTTTGGTAAAAAGAAATCATGTATGGTCAAAGATATTAAATACATTAAAATAACTTATACAAGAAATAACTCAACCATTTTTATATATGACCATAGCAATGAATTAATTATGAAAATAAATGCAGGATTTTTATTTAATATTAATTGTACAAAAGAACTTTTGATGATGGCTAATTGGTATCATTTTAATATTTCTTTATAAAAATATCCCCATAAGTTTAATCTTATGGGGACTATTTATTTAGAATAAAGCTAAAATAGCTTATGCAAAAATTATATCTATCATCAATAAGCTTCATACCTACATTTTCCATAGCCATTGCTTGATTTTTATTAGGACAAATGATTGGATAAAGAGAATGTGTTAGCATAATTAAGGTATTATGAATGTTAGTTATTCTTTCTTCATTTGCATCACTATACATCATTTTTATAGCGTCCTTTAGCTTTTTAAAATAAAGAACGAAGGGCTTTTTAAATTCAGTAAGTTTTTCTAAAGAAACGTGCATTTCAATATCTGTTAAATGAATAGAGATTATTTTTAAAAGTCGTAAATTATTTAAATAGATGTTTGCAAGGATGCTTGGAATTGTTTCTTTATTAGAATTAAGAAAGGCATTAATAAGCTCAATAATAAAGGACTCATAATCCTTAGCTAGGATATCTAGCATTATTTCTTCCTTATTTGTATAATAACAATATAATGATGATCTAGCAATACTGATATTCTCACTGATTGTTTTCATAGATATATCTTGATAATCCATTTCATCATACATTTTATTAACTGCTTCAATTATTTCCTTTTTTCTTTCTTTTATTTGTTCACAGGAGCAAGCACGCTTAAGCATTAAAAACACCTCGGTTTATTTAATTATACATAACTATTGACAATATGTCAATTTGATAATATAATTAAATTAATTAATGACACACTGTCAAGGAGGGAAAATATGGAATATAAGACATTAAGTAA
>CALCWU010000024.1 GCA_937905855.1 uncultured Mollicutes bacterium | reverse complement strand
GGCGATAATTATTATTATTTTGCATTAGAATATAATGAGGATTTATCTTTAGTTTTAGGCAATTCCAATTGTTATCAATATCAAGGCTTAAAAATTGGTAAAATTGCTTTAACAAAGGATGATACGCTATGAAAAAGATGATATTGCCGATAATTACATTTGTCATAGCTTTAATTGTACTTGCAGTTACATCCTATGCTTGGTTTACTAAAAGAGATGAAATACCAGGCTTCAGTCAAAATACAGACGGCTTACGTTTAGAGTATGAAATAACAAAAGATACAGAAAAACTAATAACAATTACTGATTTAGCTTTTTTTGATTATAAAAATGATACTATTTCTGATGCTGAATACCAATATTTTTTAGATATGGCTTTGAAATATGAAGTCACACTAAAGAATAGTTGCGACTATGATTTTTATGTTAATATTACGAATAATTCGATAAACGAGTATAGTCCTTACGTTGGTTTATTAGTTTTTTCAAATGAACCTGATTTATCACTATATTCAAGCTTTAATGATTTAAGGAATGCTTCTTTAGAAAATAATCAAATTAGTATTTCTGCAAGGACAAGCACAAATGTAATTTTTTATGTATTTGGTGTAGTATCAAATGAACCAGAAAACAATGATTTTTTAAATTTAAGCTATAAATTAAATGTTTTATTTAACGTTACTACAAATAGCAAGTAAGGAGAATATATTATTTTATATGAAAAAGAGAATATTTTTAATATGTAGTGCGTTACTTACTATCTTGGGAATAGGTGGCGCAATTTATGCCTATTATACAACTATAAGAAAAGTTGATATTGATGCTAATGTTGGCCATATTGATGTTAGTGATGATGCTCTAGTTTTAAGCTATCAAAGTGATAATAATTTTTTAAATGTTGATGTTAATACTCCTGGTTTTGTTGATAATACCCTTACCTGCTATGCCTCTAAGATTAGATCATATGATACATTAGGATATGTTGAGTTTTCTAAGCTTAAAAGCACAATAAATTACAATTCGAATATCAATACTAAAATAAGAATTAAAATTCAAGATGTTTGGATTTCTAATAAGGTATATTCAACAGGAAGAGAGATTAATAACATAATTGCTAAACAGCAGGTAGATGAGGATAGCCAAAATACCATTATTCCTTTTACATTTTCAGCTGATTGGGAATATGATTTGAGCTCAGGCTATGCCTACTATAAAAAAACAGTAAAAAAAGGTAGCTCTATTAGTCTTGATTTTATTGAAAACTATAATGCATCTAATGCTTATTATTATCCAAGCATAAGTGGATCAGGATTTCATGAAACAATTTTGGTGCAATTGAGCTTTAAAATTGATATTGTTCAGGCCAATCGTGCTTATAGTGTTTGGGGTGTCAAATTATGAAAACTATATTAAAAAGATTATGCTCAATAATATTTGTAGGGGCTTTAATTGTTATTGTTTTTGGAGTATCTTTTTATAATCAAAACCAAATAAGTGCCTTAGATAATAAAAATTTATATAAAAATACAGATTTAGTAGAAATTACTGGCACTAATCATACTAAGGATTCAAAATTAATTTCAATTAGTGATACAACAGATTCAGCTACTACTAGCTATCGTGATAATATAATTACTATTTCTTCAGCATTAGAGTTAGTTTTATTCTCGAATAGATGTGAAGCTAATAGTGATTTTTTAGGGTATAGCTATAAATTAATTACTGATATTAATTTTGGAACAAATAAGTTTATGCCTGTTGGTTATCAAACAAATAAACCATTTAGTGGTACCTTTGATGGAAATGGCTACACAATAAAAGGATTAGCCTTTAAAACCTTTGAAGCAAGTGAAGAAAACAATTATAAGGAATTAGAATATGTTTCAATGTTTAGTGTTAATAGTGGAACTATTAAAAATTTGAAGCTATTAAATACTGAACAAATTCAAAGAAGTATTTATGCTTCAATATTTGGTATTTCTCCCTTTGTTGGCTTGAATAAAGCAAGTGGTATTATTGAAAATTGTTCAATTGTTGATTTAAGAGACCCGGTAAAAGAGGAGGCTGGTATTACAGCTCTTGGTGGATATCGTATTTCGGGCTTTGTTTGTAATAATGAGGGAACAATTAAAAATAGTTATGTTGATTATAGTATTATTGTAAACTATACAATAACTGATTATATTGACTTTCGTCCTATTGCTACTATTAATAGTGGAAATATTGTTGATACATATTTTTTAGATTCTTCAATTGATTCTGTAGATGATAGCTACTATTATTATAATAAGGGTTTACTTGGCAATATTAAGGTGGAAAAAAACTCGGTTGCTGGGGAATATGTTGCTGATAATAAGACCTTGAATAATATTTTTACTACATTTGATGGTTGGTATACAGATAATATGTATGAGCATTATAATATGCATTATACACTGCCATCTCTTATTGGTCTTAAGGAAAGTAAAATCAATGATGATTATGTGCTTGAAATTAATGATGCCAAGGATTTTGCCTACATTTATACACTTGCAAATAATAATTCCTTTTTTGCATCTAAGGACGTAACATATTATCTAAAAAATGATATTGATTTAAGTGAAATTCCTAGTAATAGCTATGCTTATGATGATTTTTTTAGTGCCAAAATTATTGGCAATACGAATGTAGCTGCCTCTATTAATGTTTCAAATGGTAATGTAAATGGAGTAACTATTTATAATTTTGTGATAAATAATACAATAGCTTATTCTGGATTTGAATGCTATGGCTTATTTCCTTTATTTGATGGTATAATTGAAAATGTTAATTTTTATGTTAGTGATACTATAGATAATATTAATTCTTATAATTCTAGTCTTCCGACTAAAGCAATTGGTCTTGTTTGTGGAATTAATGAAGGTGGAAGTATTACAAATGTTCGCACTTATGGTAATATTAGCTTTAACTCTAATATGGGTAGATATTATGCTGGTGGCGCAATTGGTATTATGTCAAGAAATGCTAGTGTTTCAATGCTTACAACCAATGGTAGTGTAGCTGGTATTATTGATTCATCTATTGCATCATCATTTAGTAATACTGCAAGTGGTTATATTGATGGCATAGCTCTTGGTGGTGTAATTGGCTACACTGAAGCCTCAGCCTTAAGGATAAAAGATGTTTTATCAAAAATGAATTTAACATCATCAATTTATACAAATGTTGTTACTAATTACTATATTGGAGGAATTGTTGGCTGTGGTTATTTTAATGAGGTAAATGGCTTGTTTTATAAGGGAACTATTACTAATAGCTTCAGCAATTCCTTTAATAGTGTATATTGTGCTGGTGTAATTGGTGATGCTTTAGGCACAAAAAATAGTGTTTTAAGCCTTCATAATCAAGGTGATATTAATATTACAACTAATTCTGCAAGTCCTAAAATAAATATAAGTGGAGTTATAAATGTTAATATTCAATCTGATTCGAAATTAAAAGAATTTTATGGTAATAATTATGCCAATGGTGGAACAATTAGTTATACAAATACTAATACATCACCAAGCCTTGCTGGTAATATAAGTGGAGTTATTTTTGTTGATGGAAGTACGAAATTTAAGTCTAACTTAGTAGGTATTTACAATCTTGGTTATCATTATAATGATTCCTATGCACCAATATTAAACACTAAAGAAGATAATTTGGATGCTTCAAGCTATATTTATTATGCATCTTGTCTTTTATCAACTGCTACATCTAATGATAGCTTAATTACCTTAACAAGAGCTTATAACTTTAGAAATTTGAATTTTGTTACCTCTAAAGATATTAAAAACACTGCTGCTATATTAAAGCTTAGTGGCGTGGTTGCAGGAAAATATATAACCTTAAATGAGATTTATAATGAAGGCAATATTAGCTTTAATATTTCTAATAATATAAGTCTTCAAAGAATAGTAATTACAGGGGTCATTGAAGAAGTAAGCAAAGGCTCATATGCTTATAATTTATATAATGGTGGAAATATAAATATTTATATTTCTTCCTCATCAACACTATCTTCACTTTCAGGAGATATGTATGTTAGTGGTATTTGTTTTTATAATGTAATGCAATCAGAGGAATTTTATAAAAATAATATTCCAATGCAAAGTGGCTATAACAATAAATTAGTAGGAAGTATTGATAAAGCAATTAATAAAGGAAATATAACCTCTAATGCTAAAACAATCGAAGCATTGGCAAATACTAAGGTTGCTTCGCAAAATCAAACAAACCTAAATATAAATACTAGCCTTACTAATGTATATACGTCTAATATGCGTTTTAGTGGTATTTGCTCATTGAATGAAAGTATTATTTCTAATGCAATGAATTTAGGAGATATTATAGCCTATAGTGCCTTTAAGTCAAGTGCAAGCCATTTGGAACTTGCAGGTATTGCCTTATTTAATATTACCCAATATGCGCAAATAAGAGATTGTGCAAATAATGGTTTGATTAAGGGCGTAAATATGTCATCATATACTAATTCATTTGTTCATGTTGCGGGAATATGTACACGTAATGATCAATTATTTCAAAATAATGAAATTGTTGATTATGGTAAAACAACTAGCAATTTATATCATACTAAGCAATTAATTGCCTTTACAATAAATTATGGTGAGGTTATTGCCTTTAATTATCGTAATAATGTTGATATTTCGACTGGTGATATTCAAACTGATGGCGCAACAGAATCACATGCTAAGGCTTCAGGTATCTTAGGAATAGGTTTATGTTCAATTTTAAATACTCTAAATTATGGAACAATTTGTGGTAGTGAAACAAATAGTGGAATATTTGGCTATGTATTTTTAAATAAATTTAAGTTAGATATTTCAGCTTCTAATAAGGTAGATATTGCCAATTCTATTAATTATGGTAATGTTAAATCTATTGATAAAACTAATACAGAGGATTATGGTACTTATTATACATTAAGCTATAATGAAATTAATACATTAGATTCTTCTAAAACAAAATATATAGGTATGGCAAATGCTTCTAAATATCAATATAATGGTTCTATTATTGGGCTTGCTCATTTTAATAGCTTAAGCAATGCTCAGTATGTAAACATTCGTTATTTAATTAACTTTAATAAAGAAATTCCTGTTGTTGCATGTGAAGCAAAGGTGCCAACAAATATGCCAAAAAATTCTGATACCTTACTTTCAACCTATAGAAATGATACCTATTTAGGTAATGAGGTAGTTTACGCACCTTTATCAAGTATAAGTGATGAATATGGAAACATTGGTGTATTTAGTCCTAATTTTAGCTTTAGAAAAATGATTGAAGGAACAATATCACCAACTGTTGATTCTGATTATTATATTCCTGATTATTTTCAATTTGTTGGTTTTACTAAGATTAATACAATTTTAATTGAAAGTATAGGCTGGCGTACAATTGCTTTTGCTAATGCTGCTGAGGGATTTGCTAATAATTTGGAAAAGTTTTCACCATTAATTAATAGCTTTAAGGATTATACGTCATCAGGAACTGCAACCGTAGATTTAACATATAATGATATTTTAACAACAGCTTTAAGCTCATTTAATTGGATTGGTAACTGTGATTCAACAGTATTAAAAAATACACTTAAGGAAATGACTAATAGCTATGATCAAACAAAAATTAAAGAAATTATTAATTATTTATTTTTTGAATGTGATAATAAATCTACTATTACTACAAGCCTAAGAAAGCTAGTGGTTAATGAATTATTTAGTTCTTTAAATAGCAATGAGACTAATTTAAAGAATGTTCTAAATGGAATGATGTTACCAGAGGTTATGGCTAATTTAATAGCTAAATCTGATACTGAATATGCAAATGTTCAAGCTGTAATTAAAAATTATATAATAAGTTTAAGTGAAACAAATTTAAAGGCCTTACTTGAAAGCTATTTAAATTTAATGCAAAACACTACAAGCTATAATGATTTTTTTACTAATTCTGAATTGATTCCAGCTAAGGAAGAATTATTAACAGGGTTACTTGCTAATTTATCAGACGAGGTTATTGAGGAATTATATAATAATATTGATAAAAATAATTATGATTCAACTGCCGAGCTTGCGACAATCCTAAGAAGTAGTGAGATAACTGATGCTGATAAAAAAGATATTTATGTTCAAATGCTTACTAACAATCAAGATAATCAAGCAAATTTAGCTTCATCAATTAAGACTATTTTAAAGAAAGTAAAGCTAGATGATTCTAATATTACTTCAACTGAGGCTACAACCTATAAGAGTCAAATTAGTGAAGATAATTATGTAGATATTTGGAATGCTATAAGGGAAAATCCTAAGGTGAAGACCTATCTAACTAATAAGTTGACTAATGTTACATCATATGATTTAGACAGAGTAAAAACTTATCCAGGAATTTATGCCAAGGCAACAGAATATCGTAATTCTTATCAGTCAAACGATGCTCCAGTAACCTTGACTAAAAGTGGAAGTAATTATACTGGTGCTACCTGGACAACAACAAATAGTGCTCAAATTAAAACTCGTTTTATTTATGTCCCTGAAGAATGTGTAAGTGACGCTACATATTTTTATGGACCATATAAATCATCATCTGGTGATACCTATATTGGTTCTTTATTCCCTGAAAGTAATATTGGTTTCACCTTGTTTGATAACTCATCATCTGGTGGAAGCTCGACACGTCGTTATGTGCCAATTTATATTTCTTTATCAGAAACAGACTTAAGTGATAAAATAGCTCTTGCCAATAATAAGGTTACTTATAAATTTTTGTGGAATGGTTATAGTTCACTTCAAGGTATCCAATCATATTCTCAATATGTTTCAGAAAATATTTTAAAAACTAAGCCAACTGATATTACTGCTGCATTATTAAGAAATACTACATTATCTTCAACAAATCCTTATTATAAATATGGTATTGATCTTGATGAAACTACCAAATCAACATGGAATTATTCAAAGGAAGCAAAATGGACAAGTCCACAGCTTTCCTCAAGTACAGCTTATTCTTATGATTATTTATGGTTTTATTGTTCGGCATCTATTATGACCGGAATCTATTATCAACAGGATCAATGGCAAACATATGGATCTTTCCTTACAGCTAAAAATAAAACTGAAAACCATGTTAATAATTATCTAGGTGTTGTTACTACATCATATATTGATTATTCTGTTGATGATATTATTAAGCTTGACGGTGTTAGAACTAAGTCAAGAAGTAGTGGTACTACATCAGCTGATGAGGTTGAAATAATTAAAAATATTATGGCTAATTATATGCTAGCTACAACAGATGGTATTAAGGTTATTTTATCGTGCCTTGGTACTTATGGTATTAATGGTAGTGCTTCAACAACCTATGCTTCAATTATGACTCCTTATTTATATGCCTTCCAGGATGAAACTGATTTTGTTAATTCTTATATTATGAATGTAGCCTATGATAAAACATCATATGAATTAACTTATAATACAACTACTAATGGTAGTGGAACAAGTACAGTAACAACTAAGCAAACTATTGCTGAATATATTAAAAATTCTCTTGGTGCTAAGGTAACATTATCCAACAAAGAAAATATAGTTTTAATGTCAGTGGGAAGTAGCACTAATTTTAGTTATATAATTAATTATTTATATACTAATGGTTATTTGACTAATGATTCATTAGCTAGTATTATTTCTACTATTTATGGTACTACTGAGGCTGAAAGCCTACTTGTTGGAAATTATTTAACTAGTGAGCAAATAATTAATTTAATTAAGCAATTAGCTATTAAGGATGATAGTTCCTTAAAATATTTAATTGATAATATTGGTAATGATATTTATACTGTAGAGGGACTAGAGCTTGCTAATAAAATCTTAAGTGTTTTATTAGATAATAATTCTTCACTATATTTTGATACATTTACAAAAATGAATTCTATGAATACATTTAGTAGCAGTACTGAGGGAATTTTGTATTTTGTATCAGCATTCATTGGTCAGGATTTTATTACTAAACAAACCGCTGAAACATTAAGTAGTAGCTATTTATATCAAATATTAAATATTTTAAATGGTAAAACTATTGATGGCTATAATCATAGTGATGTTAATTTTATTAATGCTGATAATACGGTTAATAATGATAAATTATATAATTTATTAGTATTATATAACTATCCATTAGCTACTGATGGCTATGGCTTATATGCTGTAGCTAGCTCTAAAGGAATTTTAAATGGTAATTTTATTCCAGATAATATTAATTTAAGTGATCTTGATCCATATTATACTAATGTTAATGGTTGTTTAATTGTTAGTAATACTAAAGATTCATATTGGCGTGGTGGTATGGATGGTTCTTCACCAATTATTAGTGATACATCAAGTGTCAATTATGATTTTTATGTATCTATGAAGCAGCTTATTAAATCAATTGCTACAACAATATTTGATATTGAGCTTGTTTCTACAGATGGTAGTGATCATTTACTTACAAATTCTAACTTTATTGATTTGAAAAATGGTACTATTAAATTTTATATGTATGATAATTTTAATGAAAATGCTAAAAATAAAGAATATAAGGTTAATTTAGATACAGCTTATTATGAGCTTGCTTATCGTGCAACCTTTGATAGCGCGGTATCAACATCTAAAGTCACTCTAGGTAATAAAATGATTGTTCGAGTATATGCAGAAGATACAACTGTTTATAAGGACTATGAAATTGAAATAGTTAATATGAGTAAGGATTTAAGCTTTAATATTACAAATGCAACTATAAATGATGAGGTTGCTACGTTTATAAATAATGAAATAACCATAGAGCTTGCATCAACTGGTGGTCATATTACCATTAATTTAGCTACTAATCTTGTTGATTTAACTAATTTGGAACAATATTTGGTTTTAGAGGATGAAGAAGGCAATATTTATAATGCTTCTGAATATTTAACATTTAATAGTGCACCAATAATAAATAATGGAAGTGTATTATTAGACTTAACAATTGATTCAGGTCTATCATATGGTAATAAGCTTTTATCATTTGTATTTGGTTCGCCAAACTCAAATAATGTATTTAAATACTCTGTTAAATTTGGTAAGAAAAAATCAAGTGATACGACTCTTTCATCTATAACCTTTGATGAAGAAGTAGTTAAATTTACTAATAATGTAGCGATTAGTCAGGTTCTTGCTGGACGTGTATTTAATTATAGTGATTTAGTAAGTAATAATACTATTCCAAGCTATATAGAGGCAATTGATATGGTAAAAACGGGTTCAATTACAACCTCAGCTGAGCTTTATAATGCTACAAATTATGTTAACGATTTGAATAGCTTGACTTTGATTAGCTCCTATAGTAAGGAAATGGTTAATAGATTATGCTATAAAGTAACTTACACAATTACATCAGAAACTAATGAAAGTGCTTATTATTATCATTATATAATTGAAGCTGAGCCTTATAGTAGCTATAATGATTATGTATCTATTTATAAGGATGGATTAATTGATAATAATGCAATAATTGATACTGATAGTGGAGAAATAGCTACAAGCTTTACAAGAGGATTTACTCCAAAATATCGCTTCAATTACTCATTTACAGGTTTTTATGATTATGATAATATTATTAATTATATTGATATTACCTCTGAGTTGGAAAATACAGATAATCAATTATTCTCTATGGGAACGAAATATTTTGGAGCTTTTATTAATTTCTATGATTTAGCAGAGCCAAATGACTATATTTATAATATAAGATATACATCAAATAGCTTTT
>CALCWU010000023.1 GCA_937905855.1 uncultured Mollicutes bacterium | reverse complement strand
AGCTGATTCACGAATTCTTTCCTTAATAGTATCATAATTAAACAATGTAGTAGAAAAAATAGTTGGATCTGGTTTAAATGTCACTGTAGTACCTGTCTTTTTTGTATCTCCAAGTATTTCCATCTTGCTGATTTCTGTTCCACCATTTCTAAATGTCATTTGATGAATCTTTCCATCTCTATAGCTTGTTACCTGCATAAAGGTAGAAAGGGCATTAACAACACTTCCACCAACGCCATGAAGTCCGCCAGAAACCTTATATCCGCCATCTGCTCCGCCAAATTTTCCGCCTGCATGTAAAATGGTATATATTACTTCCATTGTATTTTTTCCAGTCGAATGTATTCCACAAGGAACACCACGACCATTATCCACAACTGTAATTGAATTATCTTGATTAATTGTTACACTTATTTCCTTACCAAAGCCAGCCAGTGCTTCATCAATAGCGTTATCAACAATTTCCCAAACTAAATGGTGAAGTCCTCGAGAATCAGTTGAACCAATATACATACCAGGACGTTTACGAACTGGCTCTAATCCTTTTAAAACTTCAATCGATTTATCATCATAATTACTCATTATACTCACACTACCTTTTCCTATAATTTTAACATAATTTTATTTTTTATACAAGTTATTATTAGTTGCTATTATTCACAATTACTTTGACATTTCAAGCTATTTGAAATATAATTAAAGCATATATTATTGGAGGTCTTATTAATGTTAAGTGCATCTGCATCAAATATTTCATTAGCCATTATTCTATTAATTTGCTCATATTTAATTGGCGCTATTCCATTTGGCGTTTTATTTGGAAAATTAATTTGCGGTAAAGATATCCGTAAATACGGAAGCAAAAATATTGGCACCACCAACACCATTCGTGTTCTTGGAAAAAAGGTTGGATTTACAGTATTTTTCTTTGATGTTTTAAAAGGAGCTTTGATGATAATAATCATCAAATATATCCTTGAGCCGTTTAACATATGGCAATCACCTATTCCTCATCTTTCATATGGATTAGCCGCGATTATTGGTCATACCTTCTCAATCTATTTGGATTTTAAAGGCGGCAAGGGCGTTGCCACATCACTAGGTGTTGTGTTAGCTCTTACGCCAATTCCAGCTGTCTTATGTTTGATTTGCTTTGTAATTGTGTTATACTCAACTGGTTATGTTTCCCTAGCATCTACAGGTGCTACTCTTACAGTCTTAATCTCTGCATGGATTCTACATTTTGTAGGAATTAGTTCTGAGAATGTTAGCTTTTTAGGTTGGTTAATTGGTAAGCCAGACATATTTACAGAAATATGCTATTCCCTTATGGGTGTATTAATTTTACTAAAGCATATCAAAAATTATAAAAGATTAATGGCTGGAACTGAAAACAGCTTCAAAAAAAGTAAGCAATGATGCTTACTTTTTTATTATGTTTTTTATGTATTCCATCATATAATCTCTAACGTTATAGCCTAAAAAATTGAAGGAAGCAAATCCAGCATTAGTATTGGCTTCACAAAAAATTAGTCCATTATCTCCAAATAAAAAATCAACACTTATAATATCTCCATCAAGCTTATTAAAAATTTTCAAGGCTTTATTATAATCATCTTCGCTTAAATCATAATGATAGCTTTTTCCACCTTGAGCTATATTAGACATAAAGCTATTTTCATTAGCTCTTATACAAGCAGCATGCCAGGTGTTTTTTATTATATAAACCCTTAAATCTTTACCATATGAAGATTTTATGTATTCTTGTATTATATAATCATCATTATTAATATTCTTTGTTATATTAAAATCATTCAAGTTATTAATTAAATAAATGCTTTTGCCTTGAGCACCATAGCGATATTTAATTAAAAACGGAAGTCCATACTTTTTCATGCAGTAATCAAAGCTTTGACCATTATATATTTCGCAATTAGGCGTTTGAATATTTAAGGATTTAACTAATTCATTTGTTTGCCATTTATCTTTACAAACAATAGTTGTAAAAGATTTGTTTATTACATAAACGCCATTTTCCTCAAAAAATTTAATTAATTCTATATTATGGCCTCTAAAAAAAATAACTTTAGGATAATAAGTTACCAATTCATCCTTATAAAATATTTTTTGTTCTTCTATTTTAAAATAATCAAAAAATTTTAATTCAGCTTTAATCTCAAATTCAAGAGCCTTATTTAACATTTTTTTAGCTGAATTTAATTCCTCATTATCATAATATGAACTATATAATATCCATAAACAACAATCCATATAATTTCTCCTTTAAAATAAAGAATACACAAGATTAGTCTTGTGTATTCATCAATTATTTTGCATCATTCATTGATTTCATTACAGCTCTTACTTGCTTTTCAGATGGGGTTCTACCCATTTGCTGCATCATAGCTCTAATCATATTTTCATTAACTGGTGGATTCTTCTTTAAATATCTCTTAAATAAAAATCTTGAAAGGAAGAATCCTACAACTAAACCTATAATAAATGTACCAATTGCTATAATTACTATTCCGTATGTAGGGACACTTAAAAATGATAACATATAATCAACTCCTCGTTACACATTATATTTTATCTTAAAGAAAGAAAATAATCAATAGTTTTTTCTAATTAGAAGTATTTACTTTGAATAAAAAATGTTATATAATCTAGATAAAGTAATAAGGAGGTTGTACTATGCCAAGAAAGGTAACTGATGCTTGTATTTCTTGCGGAGCTTGTATTGCTGAATGTCCAGTTTCTGCAATAACTGCTGGCGATACTCAGTCAGAAATTGATCCAGCTGTTTGCATCGATTGTGGTGCTTGCCAAGCTGTTTGTCCAGTTTCTGCAATTGAAGAGGAATAATTATGAAACAAAGGGCTTCTGCCCTTTTTTCTTTTATTCTTATATCATATAATATCTTGGGAGGAAATTATGAATATTTTAGAAATTAAAACCCAAGAATTTAATTTAAGTCCTGACTTAGAAAAATCCTTCCTAAAGGGTAGTGCCTGGCAAAATTTATATATTCCCTATAAATTTATTCCTGAGGAAATGACAACATTATCTATAAAGGACCAAATACTTTATTTAATCCAAATCTACACATTTATTGCAATTGAACTTAATTTATTTATTGGTACTCATAAAAATTCAGTAAAGGCAATTGAAGCATTAAAGCAAATTAATACTGAAAGAAATAAAATGATTGACTATTTTCAAAATAATTTTTATGTATTAAGCAATGATGCAGTTGTCGAAAATTATAATTTTTATAGTGGTGATAAAAATGTGGAAATATGAAAACTTTTTAGAATACCCTGTTAATATTAAAAATCCCAATCCTGATTTTGCTAAATTAATCTTAACCCAAATAGGTGGATATTCTGGTGAAATCGGTGCAGCAATGCGTTACTTCTTTCAGGCAAATACTATGCCAACTGAAGATGGAAAACTTCTTCTTAAGGAAATTGCTACTGAAGAATTAGCCCATGTTGAAATATTATATGAAATGGTTAGAATGCTTACTGCAGATGCCAAAATAACAAATGACTTTGCTCCAAACTATGCTGAACATAAATACGGAATTTATCCTGTTGATGCCACAGGTAATCCATTTACGGCTACTTACTTTGCCTCAACAGGTGATGTAATTGCTGATCTAACTGAAGATTTAGCCGCCGAGGAAAAGGCTAGAGCCTGCTACGAGCATTTAATGGATTTAACAAATGATAAGGATATTCTTGCTCCTCTTTCCTTTTTAAGGCAAAGAGAAATAATTCATTATGCTAGATTTGCTGAATTATTAAAAAAATATCAAGGTATAGAAAAAAGCCCTTCCTAATATTATAAATTAATATTAGAAGGACTTTTATTTTATTTTAATATTGATTTTTCAATAGCCTTATGCCAACCGTTTATTAATTTGTTTCTTTCCTCATAACTCATATTTGGCTTAAACTCTTGATCAATTATTGCTAATCTTTCAAGATCTTTTTCATTCCATAAGCCAACACTTAGTCCTGCTAGATAGCAAGCACCAAGAGCTGTAACTTCAATAGATGTTGGTCTTAAAAGATATTTATTTAATATATCTGCCTGAAATTGCATTAAAAAATTATTAACACATGCTCCACCATCAACCTTAATAGCTTTAATTTCAACATTATTTTCTTCTTCCATTATTTTTACTAGGTCATATACTTCATAGGCAATTGCTTCTAAAGCCGCTCTTACTATATGCTTCTTATTAGCACCTCTAGTTAATCCTGTAATTATTCCTTCAGCCTGTGAATCCCAGTATGGAGCTCCAAGTCCTACAAAAGCAGGAACAATGTAAACACCATTTGCATCTTTGACACTTTTAGCTATTTCTTCCGTTTCGCTAGCATTTTTAATTATATCAAGTTCATCACGCAACCATTGTATTAATGCACCAGCTACAAATACACTTCCTTCAATTGCATATATTGGTTTATTGTTTTGCATACAAGCAAGGGTTGTTAGTAAGCCATTTGAACTATTAATTGCCATATTACCAGTATTCATCAATAAGAAGCATCCAGTACCATATGTAACCTTTAATTCACCACTTTTTAAGCATAATTGGCCAAATAACTTTGCTGGTCACCAGCAACACCATTTATAGGTATTTTGCAACCAAGTACATCTTCACTTGTATATCCAAAAAAATGACTTGATGGACAAACTTCAGGTAATAGGCTTATATCTATCCCAAATAAATTACACAAATCTGTATCCCATTTTAAATCATAAATATTAAAAATCATTGTTCTTGAAGCATTAGTGTAATCTGTTTTATATATTTTTCCACCTGAAAGCTTCCATAATAGATATGTATCAATCGTACCAATTGCTAAATTACCTTCTTTAGCAAGCTTTCTAGCCACACTTACATTTTCAAAAATCCATTTAATTTTTGTAGCTGAAAAATAAGGATCTATTTTTAAACCAGTTTTGGCTTTTATCATTTCCTCATAGCCATTATTAATAAGATTATTACAATAGTCTATACTTCTTCTACATTGCCAAACTATCGCATTATAAATAGGCTCTCCTGTTTCTTTATTCCAAAGAATTACTGTTTCACGCTGATTGGTAATTCCCATAGTTAATAATTCACTATATTTAATTTTTGCTCTAGTTATGGCTGTAGATATAACACTTCTTGCACTTGATAAGATATCAATCGGATCGTGTTCTACATATCCTGGTTTAGGGTATATTTGTTTAAATTCTTCCTGAGCGCTCGCAATTACTTTTGCTTTTTGATCATAAATTATTGCTCTTGTTGACGTTGTTCCTTGATCTAAAACTAATATATATTTCATAATTACCTCTATTTTAATCGATACTTTATATCATTTGGAATTATTTTATTTAAAGGAGAATCAATTTCCAAATTTTCAAAATAAACAGCTAGAAAATATAATCCATATTTTTCACTACTACTTAGCTTGTCCTCCCAATATAGCTTATTCATAATCAATTCTCGATTTTCCTTAAAAATATAATTAGCATTTTCTAAATAGTAACTATTAGATATTCCACTAACGAAGCATTTAATAACCTTCAAATCATCTGCTTCTAATTTGTTTGGAAAAATCGGATTTGATAATAAAGAAAGATTATGATAATTAAAGGAATTTTTCTCATTCATATATTTATCCAAAAATAGCTTTAAAGCTGAAAGATATTTTTCTTTTGCATTTTGGTTCGTTTTATCCTTGAAATTTAATTGATTCATAATTTGAAAATGGTGAAACATTGTAAAATGCTTATTAGAACTATGATATGAATGAAAATATACATATAATAAGTAATCAGAAAAATCATTATTTTCGTTTTCTTTATATAATTCAGTCCAATTTTTAATCAGCAAATATAATGACTTAAATAAATAATTATTTGCCATTTCTAATTTATTACTTAAATCACTTAAATCTATTAAACTTTTATTATTATTTTCAAATGTTACTTTATAAATTATTTTATCGTCATAAAAACTATAGGATGCTGACTTAATTTTATCATAATTGTTTTTACTAACATCAAACCTAATGCCAAGCTTTGAACATATAATACTAGATTTTTCAATAAATTCATCGATTAAATTAATTGATTCTTTTAAATCAAATCTTCTTTGAAGACGTTTACTATTTAAATCAATTTCCATTTCGCTTAAAATTGAAGCAACCCTTGATAAATCATGTAACAAAATAACTATTTGATAGTAATCATCATTAAAAACATATTTATTAATTTTATGAATTATT
Organism: uncultured Mollicutes bacterium; assembly: GCA_937905855.1. Taxonomy (GTDB): domain Bacteria; phylum Bacillota_I; class Bacilli_A; order Acholeplasmatales; family Anaeroplasmataceae; genus CAKQDS01. The sequence continues at coordinate 427 of CALCWU010000023.1, read as the reverse complement.
TTTAGAAGATAAGAAATATAATTTTTATTAATCAAAAATGGAAAATAAGGTTCGTTATACAAAGGAATCACCTCTATTCAATTAAGCTTAAAATCTCCTGTTTTTCAGGCATTGTTTCATTAAATGCCGCTGCACATCCGCTTGCAACACTAAAAGCAAATGCTTTCTTTAAATCTTTATCCATAATATAACTATAAACAAAACCAGCCACCATTGCATCACCAGCGCCAACAGTATTTTTTACATGTCCCTTATAGCCCTTATCATAAATTAATTCACCCGCGTTATTTATAAAAAGAGCTCCAAACTCTCCTAAAGAAACTATCGCATTTTTAGCGCCAAGTTCAATTAAACGACTAGCTGCTTTTTTTAATTCATCAAAATTATTAATTTTAATGTCAAATAATTCACATAGCTCATAAATGTT
>CALCWU010000022.1 GCA_937905855.1 uncultured Mollicutes bacterium | reverse complement strand
TATATTAATGATTTTCAGGATGAGCTATTAAATGCTACTGATGATATTAATAAAGATATGGACAAGCTAAATGAATTAGAGGATAAGGTGCTAAAATCACTTGAAGCCCACATTGATGTTGAGGATGGTATGTTTATTCTTCTTGATGAGGAAACAAAGGATATGTTTAATAGACATCATTTAGAATTAAATCTAACTGAAGAAATTTTCTATGAAATAGCTATCCATTATAATATTTATAAGGAGCCAGAGGATTTTGGCTTTGAAATTGGTAAAAGAAATGGAAATTAAGCTAGCAACAGTTTCTGATATTGACTCAATAATGAAAATTATTAAAAATGCTAAAGACTACCTAAAAACCCATGGTTCTACGCAGTGGAATGAAGCTGATGGCTATCCAAATGTTAACACATTTTTAAATGATATTAAAAATAATTTTTGTTATATTGCAATTGAAAATAATAACATATTAGGCGTGATGGCTCTTATAGACACTCCTGATATTACCTATGAAAAATATGATTTTTGGCAATTTAAAAATTATATTTCTATTCACAGAATTGCCATTGACCATAATATTTATCATAAAGGTGTGGCAGATAAATTAATTGAGTTTGCCATAAATTATGCTAAATTTAATAAAATATCTTCCATTCGTTGTGATACTCATAAAAAGAATATTCCTATGCAAAAGCTTTTGGCTAAGCATAGCTTTAAATATTTAGCAGAAATAACACTTGCAAACAATAATCAAGATAATCTTAGACTTGCATTTGAAAGAGAGGTATGAAAATGAAGGTTCTTCTTTATTTTGAAAAACAAAATGTAATAAAGCAAAGCGGAATCGGACGTGCCCTAGTTCATCAAAAAAAAGCATTAGAATCTGCTGGAATTGAATATACACTAAACCCTAATGATGATTATGACATTGCTCATATTAATACCTTATTTAGTGATTCTTACCGTGTTTTAAAAAAATGTAAGAAAAAAGGTATTCCTGTAATTGTTCATGGTCATTCAACAGTTGAAGATTTTAGAAATTCATTTAGACTATGGACTATAGCTAAAATTCCTTTTTATCACTATATGTTTAAAATGTATAAAAATGCTGACTATATCATTACACCAACACCTTATTCAAAGAGTCTAATTGAATCCTACGATGGTGTAAATTGTAAGGTTTATGATATCAGTAATGGCATAGATTTAAATGATTATAGTTATGATCAAAATGCAGTTGATAAATTCAAAGAGCATTTTAATATTAAAACAAAGCACGTTATAATCGGTGTTGGCTTATTTTTTGAAAGAAAGGGCATAATTGATTTCTTTAAATGTGCCGAAAATTTTCCGGATGTAACCTTCATTTGGTTTGGCCATTTGAATAAGCTAATAACACAAATTAAAATAAATAAGGCTATTAGACATCGCCCTAAAAATGTAATTATGCCTGGTTATATATCAGGAGACATTATAAAGGGTGCATTTCATAGTGCCGATTTGTTATTCTTCCCAAGCTATGAAGAAACTGAAGGTATAGTTGTACTAGAGGCTTTAGCATCTAAATTACCTGTACTTGTTCGTGATATAGGTGTTTATAAGCCTTGGCTTAAAGATGGTATATCTTGTTATATGGGCAAGAATAATGATGACTTTATCAATAAAATTGATTATATTTTAAATAATGATAACTCTGAAATAATTAATAATGGCTATGAGGCTGTAAAACAAAGAGCTATTAGTAATGTTGGTCAAGAGTTAAAAAAAGTTTATACAGAAATTATGCAAAAAAAAGATTCAAATTAATGAATCTTTTTTATTCTTCCTTTGGCTTCTTAATTCTAGCCAAATATTCTTTTAATTTAACAAAACCTGTTTTTTCTTTAATAACCTTCATAGAAGGGAATCGAGATGAAAATGATTTAAGAGACTTTTCAAAATTGTTAAGAGTATATTTTTCTCTAAATTTTGTAACCTTCTCAGAAATAATTTCTTCTGATTTAGCAAGCATAGCCTTTAAATCAACAACCTTAATAGTTGAGAACACTGTATCAACAATCATCTCAGATAATAACACAGCTGAGATTGCATACACAAACACTGGATCAATTTTTGCGTACAGGCTTTTAAATATCGGATGAATTCCATACATTAAAATCATAACAAGTAACATGAATAAAGTTGAATTTAATAAACAAACTCTACCCTTTATATTAAATTTATGATTCGAATAATCCCACCAACGCATATGGAAGATTTTTTCCATAACAAAGCTTGTTAAATATTCAAGTAGTGATGTTAAAAGCATACCACCAATAGCTACTAATACAAACCCCCAAGGATATTTGGTAAGCCAATCAAAGCATAAAATAACTATGACTGCTCCATAACCATATATAGGACAAATAGGAGCATATAAATAGCCTCTATTTACAAACTTCTTTTTAGGAATAGAACAATAAATTACCTCACATACATACCCAATAAATGCATATGTAAAAAAATACAGCACATACCGACATACTTCTAGCATATATTATAATCCTCCTTGATTTTAAATGTTTCTTTAAAGGAAACAACCTTATCACATATTGTAACAAGCCATGCTTCTCTTGAGGTTGGCATATGAAAAAGTGTTAAAGGCCACATATGGCTTCTAATTATATTTCTTGTTTTTTTATCAAGGTCATATACCTTTAAGGCATTATTTAAAGCAATTTTAGGGTGATTAAAGCCATGAAATCTTTTATGACCATTTTTATAATCTAATATATGCCAATCATATAGAAAATAATCATGAAGCAAAGCACCATATACTAGTGCCTTTAAATCATATTTTTCTTTTTTCTTATATGCTTTAGTAAAGGCTCTTAAAGCAACATGCATAACATGATCATAAACACTAGTGCTACCATGCTGCTTAAAGGCCATTTGCCTTTTAAACTCCTCAGTAGAAATAACCGGACCTGCTATTTCAAGAAATTCCTTATATATAGAAGAATCAATATTCATATTACATATTTAATAATTTCTTACAATAATCGATTAATTCCTCATCCTTAGCATTAGCAAAGAAATATTTTTTAAATGAATCACGATCAATTGCACCCATTAATAACTCATGATCAATGTTCTTTAGAATGTCAATCATCTTTGTATGAGTAACTTCCTTTACAGCATCTAAAATCTTTTTATTTCTTTGTTCAGGAATAACTCTTTCCTTTGGATAACCACCACCAGCAGGTTCAGAGAAAAGCTTTTCGAAGCAGTTTTCCAAATTTAATTCTGCACCCCAGCCAAAGCCCTTAGCAAATGGGAAAGCACAAGCATTACCAGCATTAATTTGTGAAAAAAGATAAGCATCAGATGGTTCAACAATTAAACCACATAATACTCGTGGAAATGAATTACATGCAAGCATAGCTCCACTACCTGTACCACAACCAGTTATAACAAAATCAGCAGCTCCAGAATTGATTAATAAGCCAGCAAGAATTCCATTTTGAACATAAGTTAAAGGCTTATCGTCAGCACCAAACATACCATAGTTATCAACAGTATGACCATATTTAGTTGCTACCTTATTTAAGGTATTATAAACAAGCTCATTTTTGCTTGCTTGACTATTTTCGTTAATTAAAGCAATTTTCATTTTTTAAATCTCCTATCTATTGATGATTATATTATATTATAATTTTCAATAAATTACAATCTGTATTACCTTAAAAACATTTTTATTAGTTTATCATTTTTCTTACTATAAGGAGCATAGCGCATTGGTAAATCAATATGTGTGCTCTTATTTACTATACTCTTATAATGGGAGAATGTTTGAAAGCCCATCACCCCATGATATGAACCAATTCCACTTTCCTTATAGCCACCAAAGCGCATATTTGAGGTTGCTAGATGAATTACTACATCATTAATACAGCCTCCTCCAAAGCCAATATTATTAATATAAAAATTCGCTTTCTTTTTATCATTTGTAAAGACATAAAATGCGAGTGGTGCGTCATGTTCATTAATATAATTTAAAAATTCTAAATTATCTTTATATCTAATAATTGGCATAACTGGGCCAAAAATTTCCTCACTCATTATTTTATCAGTATATAAGACATTATCCATTATCGTTGGCTCAAGCTTTAGCTTATCTAAATCATACCTTCCACCATATATAACCTTATCATAATCAATAAGGCCAATTATTCTTTCAAGATGTCTATTAGTTATTATATTACCATAGTTTTTATTTTCCAAAGGATTTTTACCAAATTGTCTTTCAATTTCAATTTTTACATACTTTATAAATTCATCACATATACTGTCATCACATAATATATAATCAGGTGCAACACAGGTTTGTCCTAAATTCAAAAACTTACCAAAAACTATTCTTCTAGCCGCAAGCTTTAAATTGACATTTCTATCAATAATACAAGGACTCTTACCACCAAGCTCTAAGGTCATAGGTGTCATATATTTTGCTTGAGCCTCATATAAGGCATTACCAACTTTTTTACTACCTGTGAAGAATACATAATCAAATTTAGCATTCATAAGTATTTTATTTTCTTCAATCCCCCCAAAAATAACATAAGCCTCTTCTTTAGAAAAAATCTCACTAACAATCTTTTTAATTACGCTATTTGTATTAACACTATATTCTGATGTTTTTAAAATTACCGTGTTTCCGCAAGCAATTGCCTCACACAATGGTTCAATTGCAAGTAAAAATGGATAATTCCAAGGGCTCATAATAAGTACATTACCATAAGGATAACTAAGCTCATAGCTTTTAGACTTAAATTGTGCTAATGGAGTTTTAACTCTTCTTGGCTTTAAGTATTTATTCATATGCTTTAAAATAAAAGATATTTCATTAAGAACAAGCCCAATCTCACACATATAGCTTTCAGTCCTACTCTTACCTAAATCCTTATAAAGACCTTCATAAATCAATTCAATATTATTTTTAATATTTTTAGACAATTCCTTTAGCTTCTTTTTTCTTTTATTTAAATCAAAGGTATTTCCAGCCTTAAAATAATTTCTTTGTAATTCCAAAATACTTAATATTTCATTACTATTCATTTACATCACCAATTAAATAATACATTTTTTTCATTTGTTTTCTATCCCATAATTTAGGAACAGGATATAGTGGATTTGCTTCCTTAAGCGCATAACAAACAAGTTCATCTATATCATCCTTTTGTATTTCCTTAATATATTTAGGAATATGAAAATATTCATTCATCTCTTCAATTTTATTAATAACTATCTTTGCTCCAAGAGCTATTGATACATCTTTATTAAATAAGTTTGCATTTAAACCCAGCTTAAATAAGTCCTTATGTATACATTTACCATATTCTCTTAAGACATATGGTAAAATAACGGCATTAGCCAATCCATGAGGTATATTATATTTTCCACCAAGAGAATGAGCAATAGCATGAACATAGCCAACATAAGCTTTGGAAAATGCTCGTCCAGCCAAATGAGAGGCAACTAACATATTTTTCTTTTCTTCAATATTATTGCCATCATATGAACCTTTTAAATTATCAAAAATAAGCTTGAATGCATTAGAGGCATCCTTATCTGTCTTTTTATTGCCACTTCTACCAATATAAGCCTCTATTGCATGAGTTAAGGCGTCCATTCCTGTTGTTGCAACAATATTTTTTGGCAAACTCAAGGTAACCAATGGATCTAAAACAGCATATTTAGGTATTAATGGAAAATCATTAATTGCATATTTATGTCTTGTTTTTGAATCAACAATTACTGCAGCGAGAGTGGTCTCACTACCAGTACCTGCAGTTGTTGGTATAGCAATTAAAGTTGGAATTTTTTTTCTAACCTTTAATATTCCCTTTAATTTATTTAAATCGGCATTAGGCTTTACTACTAAAGCACCAAGTGCTTTAGCACAGTCCATTGGCGAACCACCTCCAAATGAAATAATTGCCTGGCAATTATTATTTTGATAAATTTTTAGTGCTTCATAAACATTATCAGTTGTAGGATTAGCAACAACATCATCATATATGCTATATTTAATATCATTTTCATTTAGATCAGCTATTAATGGTTCTATTAAGCCTAGTCTATTAATAGTCTTGTCTGTCACAATCATTACATTATTAAGCTTATTATTTTTAAGCACTACACTGATTTCCTTTAGACTATCTAAGATTTTAGGATCACGATATGGTAAAACTGGCAATGCTATTTTAAAGCATAATTGAAAAATTCGACAATACATTTTATAAAATAGATTCATCATTTTCCTCCAAACTTCTATAATAAGCGCCAAGATTTTTGCAAATTATTTCTAATGCTTCATAAAATATTATTCTCTTCTCATCGGTTAAAGTGGCACCACCAGCAGCAACCGCTTTATCAATTTTTTCAATAACATTCAAAGCAATTTCTCTACCAGAGTTTGTTAAGATAATTTTAGCATTATATTTTTTACCACAATAATCAATAAGCTTTTTATCATAAAGCTCCTTTAATGCTCTAGATACTGCAGCTTTATCCTCAAGAATGTTCTTAGTAAGTGTTGCAGCAGTTATTTCTTCATTAAAATAAAGGTTATTTAAAATTGATGCATGAATGCCCTTAAGATTAAACTCGTCCATTTCAATATTCTTTATGGCGCCTACATATCTATTTAGCATCAATATTTTTAATGTAAATTCATTAAATCTTTCTTCCATATTATCCTCCAGATGTTGATTTATCAACAATTATACTATTTCCATTTCAAAAAATCAACAAAAAAAATTGTTATTTATTTTGAATAATTGTATAATAAACATATTCAAAGGTGATAGTATGCATAATAATAATGTCTTTATTCATAAGTTAATTAAGGCTATAGCTGATAGTCTAATTAAAATCTTTATTCCGCTTTATATTTTAAAGAAAACAGATAATATACATATGTCTATGATCTATTTGATTTTGTTTTCTTCATTTGTCATGATTTTTATGACAATTTTAAAAAAATTTATTCAAAGATATTCCCTTATTTCTATTATAATTCATTTTATTCCAACCATAGGAGCTATGTATCTATTGTCATTAAACACAATTAACATTTATTTAATTATATTTGCAGCTATATTAATGGCATTAAGTCAAACGCTCTATTCTGTACCAATTAATATTTTATTTACATTTTCCGATGCCAAGGCCAATGTTTGTAAATTCGAAATACCAACAAATATTGGTAAGCTAATATTTACACTTTGCTCAGGCTTGATGCTTGCAAATAATAAAAACAATTCCTTTTTAATTCTTTCTAGTTTTGCAACCACTTTATATATAAGCTCAGTAATACCATTGATTATTTCTTATAAGGAAATAAAGTTTCATTATCTAAATAAAGAAGAAATTACAAACAAGGTAAAAATCAATAAATGGTTTATCATTTTTCATATATCATTTGGTCTATTTCAGCCAGTAATGGATAACATTATTCCTTTATATCTATATATGAATAATCTATCATTCCAAAGTGTTACAATTATAATTGTTTTAATTGAATTAATAAAGATATTTACGAATTATTTTGCTAATATTTTAATTAAGCACAACAAAGAATTACTATCTACTATTATAGGATCAATTATGTTTTTTACATCAGCAATTTTAATGCTAATCTTTAAAAATAAAATACTTCTATATATAACATCTACCATCTCTTCTATTTCCTTTCCGTTAGTATTTGTAGTTATGTTTAAAAAATACTGCTTAAATCTTTCTGAAAATAAAAATGTATTTTATGGCTTAACAAAGCGTGATTTAGATATATTTTCATTTAGACCCCTTCTTTATTCATTAAGCTTTATAGGTTTTGGTTTATATCCAACAATCATTATAGGAATTTGTAGTATCCCTTTAATGATAACATCAGAAATAGAAATTTTAAATAACAAAAAAAAGATGCACATTTAATAAAATGTGCATTTTTCATTAAAATTTAACACTAAATTTACTACCTTCATTTGGTGTACTTTCAACTTTGATTTTTAAATTATTATTTATACAAATATGCTTAACAATCGCAAGTCCAAGTCCTGTACCACCAAGCTCTTTAGATTTAGCCTTATCAACACGATAAAATCTTTCAAAAATTCTTGATATGTTTTCCTTACTTATTCCTATTCCTGTATCAGAAATACTAATGGTATTATCCTTTAATTCTATTATAATTGCTCCATTTTCTTTATTATATTTAATTGCATTATCAATTAAGTTTCTAATTAAATGATTTAGATCAGTAGAAGCAATAAACACATTAAAGTCATCGCCAATAATT
>CALCWU010000021.1 GCA_937905855.1 uncultured Mollicutes bacterium | reverse complement strand
TAATGGTGAAATAGATAACGAAGCCAATATTTATGATGCTATAAATTTGCTTAAGCCAGGTTATGTTCTTTATTTAAGAGAAGGAACTTATGTTTTAAATGAAGGAATTAGCATGGATTTAAGCGGAAGCATTGATGATTTTATTACAATTAGAAATTATCCAAATGAAAAGGTATGTTTAACATCAAATAATAAAAATATAAAAGATTATGCTATTGATGGTGAATATGCTTTAATGACAATAGAAGAAAAAGCTCAATATTTAATAATAGAAGGAATTGAATTTGCTAATATTAAGGCTAAAAATGCTATGGCAATAAGAATGTATGGTGGTAGGCAAAATCATATAATTATAAGAGATAACATTATTCATAATATTAATACATCAAAAGAAAAGGATGAAAATTATGGAGCAAATGCCATATTATTAATTGGTGAGGATAGTGAATATGCTATTAATAATATTGTTATTTATAATAATAATAAAATATATAATAATGTGTTAGGCTATTCTGAGGCTATAAGTATAGCTAGTAATTGCTATAGCATATATGTATTTAATAATATTTTGGAAAATAATAGTAATATAGGTATTGATTTTTCTGGTAATTTTGGTTATTGTAATGATAAAGAATATGATCAACCAAGGAAATGTATTGCGGCTGGCAATTATGTTATAGGCTCAAAATCTAAATATGATTATTGTGCCGGTATTTATATTGATGGAGCAAAAGATTCATTAATAGATAATAATTACATCTCAAATTCTCAATATGGGATTGAGGTTGGCTCTGAAGAAAAGGTTTTAGGCTATTATACATACAATAATATTGTAGCAAATAATCTAATTAAAAATAATCTTTATTGTGGAATTAGAGTAGGTGGCTATGATTTGAATAATTCGGGAATTGTTAAGAACACTATAATAGATAATAATGAGCTTATTAATAATTGTTCTAATAAGGAAGCAGCTGAGATTATTATTAATATGGTTGATGGTTTAAAAATAATTAATAATAAGATAACTACAAATAAATATATTCTAGATACTGAAGAGTTTAAAGAAAGTGATATAAAAAATGTTGTATTTTATAATAACAATTATTATTCAAAGGAAAATGAATGTATTTATTATCTAAATAAGGACTATACAATTAAGAAATTTATAAAGGAGTTTTTGAAGAATGAATAATATAATTTTATCTA